>NZ_FRAY01000022.1 GCF_900142475.1 Fibrobacter sp. UWH4 | reverse complement strand
CGAAAAATTTATATATTCATTTCCGAGTCTGCCCCTCCCGCTGACCGAGGCGTACGCATCCACGAGCGGGAACATTCCTTCTCGCAGTCGTAGGTCCGGTTCAGACGGAGGCGAAAGCCCTGGCCTTGGAAAACCCATGCGGAATGCGCTGCGATACATATACCGACTCGCCTAGCGGTCGGCTTCCATCATAGACCAACAATCATTTAAACACCGTTCGTGTGCGCTTTGGGCGTACACGGGCAAACCGCTAATAGCAAGGAGCCCTTTATGAACAAGGGACAATACGCAGGTATGCTCCGTGAAATCGGCGATGCCCGCAAGCAGGGTGGCGATGTTTCCGCATGCATCGCGGAATACCGCAAGCGCTACAAGTACGTCTACATCTACAACGACGCGGTCATCAAGAAGCTCCTCGGGATTCCCGAGAACGAGTCGATCGCGGTAGACTTCTTCAACGCGGCGCTTCACCTTTACGGGAGCAACTGCATCGAGCACCTCACCTTCGTGGACAAGGAACTTCCCGGGACGTTCACCAAGAGCACCGTCTCGGATATCGTGGCCGAGGACCAGCGCACGGATCGCATCGTGCTGGAGGTCCAGCACATCGAGGACGAGTCGTTCAACAGCCGCCTGGTGTACTACACCTCGAAGCACACGGTCGCAAGCCTTTCCAGGGGGCGGCCCTACAACCTGAAGAACCTGAACCTGATCAGCCTCCAGATGTTTGTCGGTTTCCCGGAATGGGAGAACTACCTGCACACGATCCGCCTCAAGAACCAGGACAACGAGGAGTTCTACAAGAAGCAGACCATCACCCTGGTAGAGGTTCCCAAGTTCCTGAAGGGAGGATTCGAATCCGATAACAGCCGCTTTGCCCAGTGGCTGCGCGTGTTCGACGGACTGAACAACGAGCGGCCCGTCCCCGTTCCGGAGGGGTCGCAGTTCGCCCTCTTGCAGAAGAAGGCCGAATTGAGTAAATTTACGGAAGAATTTCTTGTAAGCGAGGCTATG
>NZ_FRAY01000021.1 GCF_900142475.1 Fibrobacter sp. UWH4 | reverse complement strand
TTACTTGATGATTTCGGTTACGGAGCCAGCGCCAACGGTACGGCCACCTTCGCGGATTGCGAAGCGGAGCTGCTTTTCCATTGCCACCGGGGCGATCAGGTTCACGTGGATGGTCACGGTGTCACCCGGAGTCACCATTTCGACACCTTCCGGAAGCTGGATCGTGCCAGTCACGTCGGTGGTGCGGAAGTAGAACTGAGGACGGTAGCCGTTCATGAACGGAGTGTGACGGCCGCCTTCGTCCTTCGTCAGGACGTAGATTTCAGCCTTGAATTCGGCGTGCGGGGTGACGGACTTCGGGGCTGCGAGCACCTGGCCGCGGCTGATGTCCTTCTTTTCTGCGCCGCGGAGGAGCAGACCGACGTTGTCGCCAGCCTGGGCGTCGTCGAGGAGCTTGCGGAACATTTCAACGCCGGTAACGACGTATTCGGCAGTTTCGCCGAGACCGACGCGTTCGACCTTGTCGTTCAGGTGGACGACGCCGCGTTCGATACGACCGGTGGCGACAGTGCCACGACCGGTGATGGTGAACACGTCTTCGATCGGCATCAGGAACGGCTTTTCGGTTTCACGGGCCGGGAGCGGGATGTAGGTGTCGCAGGCGTCCATGAGTTCCATGATCTTGTCCTGGTAGGCAGGGTCGCCTTCGAGGGCCTTGAGGGCGGAACCGCGGATGATCGGGGTGTTGTCGCCGTCAAATTCGTACTTGGACAGAAGGTCGCGGACTTCCATTTCCACGAGGTCGAGGAGTTCTTCGTCGTCCACCATGTCAACCTTGTTCATGAACACGACGATCTTCGGCACGCCAACCTGGTGGGCGAGGAGGATGTGTTCACGGGTCTGCGGCATCGGGCCGTCAGTAGCTGCAACAACGAGGATGGCGCCGTCCATCTGGGCAGCACCGGTCACCATGTTCTTGACGTAGTCGGCGTGCCCCGGGCAGTCGACGTGAGCGTAGTGACGGTTTGCAGTGGTGTATTCCACGTGGGAGGTGTTAATCGTGATACCGCGGGCCTTTTCTTCGGGAGCGTTGTCGATTTCGTCGAAACGCTTGGCGGCGGCGAGGCCGCGTGCAGCGAGGGTCGTGCAGATTGCGGCGGTCAGAGTGGTCTTGCCGTGGTCAACGTGGCCGATGGTGCCGATGTTGCAGTGCGGCTTGCTTCTGTCAAAATGTTCTTTTGCCAT
>NZ_FRAY01000020.1 GCF_900142475.1 Fibrobacter sp. UWH4 | reverse complement strand
TTAAGAAAATGGAAGACGGCTTCCGGATGATTCTGGAAGGCATGGGCGAGAACCCGAACCGCGAAGGTCTTATCGATACGCCCAAGCGTGTCGCCAAGATGTACGCCGAACTCATGACGGGACTTTCGGGTGAAATGCGCGCCGAAGACATCCTCAAGACTCGTTTCCATGAAAAGTACGATGAAATGATTATCGTGCCGGATATCGAGTTTGCGAGCATGTGTGAACACCATTTTCTGCCGTTCACGGGCAAGGCTCATGTGGCCTACATTCCGGGCGACTGCGTGGTGGGTCTTTCCAAGATTCCGCGCGTGGTGGAATTCTACGCACGTTTCCCGCAGATCCAGGAACGCATGACGCGCCAGATTGCAGAACTTATCCAGAAGGAACTGAACCCGAAGGGTGTCGCGGTTGTTTTGGAAGCGTCGCACATGTGCATGACGATGCGCGGTGTGAAAAAGCCCGGTGCAACGATGGTGACCACCCAGCTTTTGGGCCGATTCAAGACCGACGAAAAGACCCGCGCCGAATTCATGTCGCGCATTTACGCGCCGCGGTAAAGCTCGCCGGGCGGCAAGTCACGACTCGTCAGGAATTAGCTTAAACAAGAAACCTTCCCGTTTTGCGGGAAGGCTTTTCGTTTCTCTTGTCTGTCGAATTCTGAAGGTGAATTCAGACGGTGTGCGTGTGAGCCTTAGGCATTCTTGACGCAACGGACCGAAATGGCATCGGATCTGTAGATGCCTTCGATATCCATGGAGTTTTCGGTAAGGCTCAGGCGGTACGCATTCGACTTGCCGTATTCGTCCTTGCACCAGAAACGGGCGCGTTTGCCGAACTGGCAGTAGGTGCCGTTGTCGAAACGGTAGCCGGCCGGAAGAGCGAAGAAACCGACGCTGTCTTCGCCCGGACGCTGCCAGCAGCATTCGGCGCGAAGCTCGATGCCGTTCGATTCTTCGGGGAAGTTGCTCATCAGGGTTTCCCATTCCTTGAGGCTCGGGATGTGCCAGCCTTCCGGAGCAATGCCCTGGTAGTTGTCTTCCTTGATCTTGTGGTACATGTCGAGGTCTTTTGCCGGGGACTGTTCCGAGAATTCAGGCGGAATGTTCAGGGCTGAGGTCCAGGTGTAGAGTCTTCCGAATTTGGCGACATTCTGTTCTTCGTTCCCCGGGGCGAAACTGTTTTCCGCCTTGAAACGCAGGTTCTCGGCCATCCATACCTGTTGACCGATCTTGACGGTATGGTAAGTTTCCCCGTCGCGAGCGTCAGTGAAGGTCCCGTACTTGAATGTTTCGGTGTTCTTGGCGAGGCAATCTTCGTAAGAGGTGTTGTTCTGCGTTTCGGGGGCTTCGCGCTTTGCTGCCTTGCTGACCTTGACGCCAATGCGGAATGCCGCGGTGACGACGATGGCGAGGGCGATTAAATTGAAAATGATGAAGGCAGTGTGCATATTTTGTCCTTTCTTAGGGTTGTACTAAATGTAATAACTTTTTTATGCTGTTTGCAAAAATGGTTTTCCCTATAACGGATAAACGATTTTCCGATGCAGATACTCCCCGGAAATGATATTTTTTTCCGATTTTACTGTCGGTCGAATTTTCGAGGATGCCGTCCAGGTGTTCATTTATCAGGTTTAATTTGTTGCGAATCCATTGGAGTGTTTTTGGCTTGCCGGAAACAAAAATGTGGTCGCCGCCCAATCCCGAAGCGTAACTCAGCGGAATCAATAACTTTGACGGAGAAATTCCGAGTTTCCTCGACCATATTTTTACGACATCGTTTGTATTCTCAA
>NZ_FRAY01000019.1 GCF_900142475.1 Fibrobacter sp. UWH4 | reverse complement strand
AGATTGAAGGAATCGGAGATGTGCTTAGTGACGGGTCCAAGAGGATTCTTGGAAAGTCAATGATACGAACGTGATTAACGGGACCAAGACTTTAAAATATTAATGAAGAGTTTGATCCTGGCTCAGAACGAACGCTGGTGGCGTGTCTTATACATGCAAGTCGAGCGGTGCAGCAATGCATAGCGGCGAACGGGTGAGTAACGCGTAAGCAATCTGCCCCCTGCCCGGGAATAGCCGTGCCAACGCGCGGGTAATACCGGATATGGTGGCTCCCTGCATAGGGAGTTGACAAAAGATTTATCGGCAGGGGATGAGCTTGCGTCCGATTAGCTAGTTGGCGGGGCAACGGCCCACCAAGGCGACGATCGGTAGCCGGCCTGAGAGGGTGATCGGCCACATTGGGACTGAGATACGGCCCAGACTCCTACGGGAGGCAGCAGTAGGGAATATTGCACAATGGGGGAAACCCTGATGCAGCAACGCCACGTGTGGGAAGAAGCATTTCGGTGTGTAAACCACTGTCGTGAGGGAATAAGGCTGAGTTTCGGCTCAGTTGAATGTACCTCGAGAGGAAGCACCGGCAAACTTCGTGCCAGCAGCCGCGGTAATACGAGGGGTGCAAGCGTTGTTCGGAATCACTGGGCGTAAAGGGAGCGCAGGCGGAAGCTCAAGCGGATTGTACAATACCGGGGCCCAACCCCGGACCTGCAGTCCGAACTGGGTTTCTTGGATAGTTCAGGGGCAAGCGGAATTCCTGGTGTAGCGGTGGAATGCGTAGAGATCAGGAAGAACACCGATGGCGAAGGCAGCTTGCTGGGGACTTATCGACGCTCATGCTCGAAAGTGCGGGTAGCAAACAGGATTAGATACCCTGGTAGTCCGCACCGTAAACGATGCATACTGGGTGTCCGCGCTCCGGCGCGGGTACCGAAGCCAACGCGTTAAGTATGCCGCCTGGGGAGTACGTACGCAAGTATGAAACTCAAAGGAATTGACGGGGGCCCGCACAAGCGGTGGAGCATGTGGTTTAATTCGAAGCAACGCGCAGAACCTTACCAGGGTTTGACATGGGAACGCCGCGGCGAGAGATCGCCGTTTGTAGCAATACACGTTCCGCACAGGTGCTGCATGGCTGTCGTCAGCTCGTGTCGTGAGATGTTGGGTTAAGTCCCGCAACGAGCGCAACCCACGTTTCCAGTTGCCACCCGCGAGGGGGCCCTCTGGAGAGACTGCCGGGGACAACCCGGAGGAAGGTGTGGATGACGTCAAGTCCTCATGGCCCTTACATCCTGGGCTACACACGTGCTACAATGGTCGGTACAATGGGTCGCAACGCCGCGAGGCGGAGCCAATCCTCAAAGCCGTCCTCAGTTCGGATCGGAGTCTGCAACTCGACTCCGTGAAGCTGGAATCGCTAGTAATCGTGGGTCAGCACACCACGGTGAATACGTTCCCGGGCCTTGTACACACCGCCCGTCAAGCCATGGAAGGAGGGAGCGCTCAAAGTCGCGATGCCGACCCGCAAGGGGGGCCAGCGCCTAAAGCGAGACCTCTGACTGGGGCTAAGTCGTAACAAGGTAGCCGTACCGGAAGGTGCGGCTGGATTACCTCCTTTAAGGAGTAAAATTAGGACGAGACGTCCTACCACCTGTTACTTACGTTCAAGACATTCCGTCACATGAAGCACATCTCCGGTTCCTTTAGGGCCCGGGTCTGTAGCTCAGCTGGTTAGAGCACCGCTCTGATAAGGCGGGGGTCAATGGTTCAAGTCCATTCAGGCCCATACCTTTCGGGGTTATAGCTCAACTGGTAGAGCGCCAGCTTTGCAAGCTGGATGTTAGGAGTTCGAGTCTCCTTAGCTCCAGGAAAGCGCCCCCGGGCGCAAGGAAGAGTCCGTCCGAGCGACGGAACGCAGATTGAAAACTTTGGCGACAACATACGAAAAAGCAACAAGCACAGAGTGACTTGAAGCACCAAGAAACGAATGGTGGATTCGAGCTGCTCATGCAGCGAACAAGATCGAGCTAGATCGCTGGAAACAGGATTTAAGCGAAGGAATGCACGCGGGGGATGCCTTGGCATCAGCCGGCGACGAAGGACGGGCCAAGCCCCGAAAGTGCGGCACGAGGCGCAAAGGGCCTTTGACTGCCGCGGTTCCGAATGGGGAAACCCACGCATTTGCGTATCCTCTCGATGAATACATAGTCGAGCGGAGGCTAACCCGGGGAACTGAAACATCTCAGTACCCGGAGGAAAAGAAATCAACCGAGATTCCCTGAGTAGTGGTGAGCGAAAGGGGAGGAGCCCAGACGGGTTCCGTACCGGGAAACCTAACCGAAGCGGGATGGAAAGCCCCGCCACAGCAGGTGACAGCCCTGTAGGTTAGAGGAACCGGTCGGCCGTCGAGGAGTAGGGCGGGACACGTGAAATCCTGCCTGAAGACGGGGGGACCACCCTCCAAGGCTAAATACGAGCTGATGACCGATAGTGCACAGTACCGTGAGGGAAAGGTGAAAAGCACCCCGAGAGGGGAGTGAAAGAGCGCCTGAAACCGCGTGCATACATTCTGTCGGAGGGAGGATTCATCCTCCTGACGGCGTGCCTTTTGTTTAATGAGCCAGCGAGTTGCTCGCGTACGGCGAGGTTAAGCGCCTCAGGCGCGGAGCCGAAGCGAAAGCGAGTCTCAACTGGGCGACCAGTCGTACGCGGCAGACACGAAGCCTTAGTGATCTACCCATGGCCCGGCTGAAGCGGAAGTAACATTCCGTGGAGGGCCCAACCGATATACATTGAAACGTGTCCGGATGAGCTGTGGGTAGGAGCGAAAGACCAATCAAACTGGGCGATAGCTTGTTCTCTCCGAAACATATTTAGGTATGGCGTCATGAATAGCTTCACGGGGGTAGAGCACTGGAAGGACTAGGGGGCACACCCGCTTACCAAACCCTATCAAACTCCGAATACCGTGAACGTGGTGCATGGCAGACAGCCCGCGGGTGATAAGATCAGCGGACGAAAGGGAAACAACCCGGACCATCGACTAAGCGTCCCCAAGTACGTGCCGAGTGGAAAAGGATGTGGGGTTGCACAGACAGCCAGGAGGTTAGCTTAGAAGCAGCTACCCTTTAAAGAAAGCGTAATAGCTCACTGGTCAAGCGACCCCGCGCCGAAAATGATCGGGACTAAGCACGTCACCGAAGTCGTGGACTCCGAGCAATCGGAGTGGTAGGAGAGCGTTCCGCAGGCCTGGGAAGGCGGGTGGCGATGCCCGCTGGAGGTACCGGAAACGAGAATGCTGGCATGAGTATGCGAAAATGCGGGTGAAAAACCCGCACACCGTAAGTCCAAGGGTTCCCGGGCAAGGATAATCCCCCCGGGGTCAGTCGGGATCTAAGACGAGGCCGAGAGGCGTAGCCGATGACAGTCCGGTCAACATTCCGGAACCCTCCAGTAAGCGTCACCACCGACGGGGCGACGCATGGGACAGCGCGTAGCGGCTGACGGATGCCGCGGATGGAGTGCAAGGCTCCGGGGAGGCAAATCCCCCCGGTACACGCCCCAGGCTCCGGACCCCACGAAGGCTTCGGCCGGAAGGGGAGTCGCGTGGGCCCGTGCCAGGAAAAACCCCTAAGGGAGCGAATGGAGGCCCGTACCGTAAACCGACACAGGTGGACGAGGCGAATAGCCTAAGGTGCTCGAGACAACTCGGGAGAAGGAACTCGGCAAATCAACCCCGTAACTTCGGGATAAGGGGAGCCTCCGAGGGTCAGTATGAACAGTACGAAGCCTTTGGAGGTCGCAGGGAAACGGCAGAAGCGACTGTTTACCAAAAACACAGGGCCATGCTAACACGCAAGTGGACGTATATGGTCTGACACGTGCCCGGTGCCGGAAGGTTAACAGGAGGGGTCAGCGCAAGCGAAGCCCTGAATCGAAGCCCCGGTAAACGGCGGCCGTAACTATAACGGTCCTAAGGTAGCGAAATTCCTTGTCGGGTAAGTTCCGACCTGCACGAATCGTGTAACGACTTCTGCACTGTCTCCTCCCGGGACTCGGCGAAATTGCAGTGCCGGTGAAGATGCCGGCAACCCGCACCTGGACGGAAAGACCCCATGAACCTTCACTGTATTTTGACATTGGTTTTAGGGCCCGCATGTGTAGGATAGGTGGGAGGCTTTGAAACGGCGACGCCAGTCGTCGCGGAGCCGCCCTTGAAATACCACCCTTGCGCGCTTTGAGATCTAACCTCGTCCCGTCATCCGGGACAGGGACCGTGTCTGATGGTCAGTTTGACTGGGGCGGTCGCCTCCTAAAAGGTAACGGAGGCATCCAACGGTTCCCTCAGCGCGGTCGGCAATCGCGCGAAGAGCATAAAGGCATAAGGGAGCTTGACTGCGAGGCGGACACGCCGGGCAGGTACGAAAGTAGGGCTTAGTGATCCCGCGGTACAGCGTGGAAAGGCCGTTGCTCAATGGATAAAAGGTACTCTGGGGATAACAGGCTGATCTCCCCCAAGCGTTCATAGCGACGGGGAGGTTTGGCACCTCGATGTCGGCTCGTCGCATCCTGGGGCTGGAGAAGGTCCCAAGGGTTTGGCTGTTCGCCAATTAAAGCGGCACGCGAGCTGGGTTCAGAACGTCGTGAGACAGTTCGGTCCCTATCCGGTGTGGGCGTTCGAGACTTGAGGGAAGCTGTCCTTAGTACGAGAGGACCGGGACGGACGTACCTCCGGTGTACCGGCTGTCGCGCCAGCGGCATTGCCGGGTAGCCGTGTACGGATCGGAGAAACGCTGAAGGCATCTAAGCGTGAAGCCGTTCCCAAGATCAGGTCTCGCGGGGGCAACCCCATGTAGGGCCGTCGTAGACTACGACGTCGATAGGCCGCAGGTGTGAGCGTGGCGACACGTTGAGCCGAGCGGTACTAATAGCCCGGTAGAGCTTTTTCCCTCTTTTCAACGATCCGGTTCGACAGCTCGCCGCGTGGGCAGCCCGGATCCACCCCAGCTTCAAGGCTGTGCTCAAGGAAGACTTTTTCGACAAGACGTTGTCGCCGTAAAGATTGTTTCAGCGGTTACCGAGAGGGGGTCATACCCGTTCCCTTTCCGAACACGGAAGTCAAGCCCCTCATCGCCGATGGTACCTGGCCCACGGGCCCGGGAGAGTAGGTCGCCGCTGGATTC
>NZ_FRAY01000018.1 GCF_900142475.1 Fibrobacter sp. UWH4 | reverse complement strand
TTCACGGAAGAACTGCTGCTAGACTTGACACTTGACGAAGAATTGACCGACGAACTAGATACATCCTTCTTGCTGCTAGAAGAATCTCCTGACTTTATGGAACTACTACTTGTTCTGTTTTCCTTACTTGAAGAAGACTTGCCTGTTTCAGCATCATCCGATGATTCAACATCCTTTTCAGCAGAGGATTCAATCTTTTTAGCAGAACTACTTGATTCGTCATCACAATCTTTACAAATAGAAGATGAAGAATCGACCGCTGCGTTTTCATCCGGTCCGTTGCTAGAGGCCGACGAAGAGTCGTCACAGGCGGAAAGGGCGAAGAATGCCGCGAGCACCGCCACCCACAAGAAACCAAGACCCTTGACACACTTCATACCATTATCTCCTGTAAAAATTTTCACCACCCACAAACCAAGCAATGTGAAATATGGAATGTGGAATTTATACCGCAAAATCCATCATAAGTCTCGGCTCAAGTTGCTCAATCTTGCAATCAAAACGATTGTTTTTCTTGAACATTTTGTTCTTTTTAAAATTAGACATAGAACCTCTTAGGAAATCTGTTTGTTGAAATTTTACTTATAATAACACTTCTATTAGTAATCTCTTACACAACGAACATAAAACCAATTATGATGCTTTATTGCTGCGGCATTTTGAGTGACATAGCTATCATTGACAGTAACTCGATACATTTTTTTACCATCCTCTTCTGTAGGAAGAAAAAATGTTGCATTTCCCCAATTTTCTTTGTAGGTTTTCATCTGGAAAAGCACAGACAATCCCGACATATTTGCGCCGGCTTTATCAAGAGGACTCCAATTCACTTTTGAAGCAAGCGGTAGCCCCATTGTTGAAGTGTAATTTTTCCATTCATAGGCATTCATTATATGCCAATCCTCCGGACACAAGCCCTGATGAATTCTAGTGTCTCCACCTACGGTATCCTTCCAAAGCACTGAGTCGTACTTAGCTGATAAGCCCATCGCTTCGCTCCATGTGTACCGGCCACCCCAACCGTTGTCGCAGAACCACTCGTCATTCAAGTCACAATACTTTTCCACCTTAGTGTCATCGTGTATTTTTATACTAGTATCAATCATCTCGCCGTAGTTTAAATTTTGGGCAAATACTTCGATCTTTTCGCCCTCAACAATCTTTCCATCTCTATCATGCATGTTTAGGATGACTGTCTTATACGACTGATGGTCACGGGGATCTTCAAATTCTCCATAAGTAGAATATTTAGTTTCAAACAAACTATCCATCACTGGGTATACCTTAGGTTTGACATAGACGATAGAATCCGTACGCCAACGATTATTTAAACAACGCATATAAGCCGTAGAAGTATCGGTTGCAACGGTATCTAAAGTTCCTTCTTCACACCTACGGCTCACAGAAGAACTGCTACTCAAAATTTCATCTGATGATGAAACCTTAGGGTCTTTCACCGAACTACTCGACTTAACGTTACCACTCGATGACTTGTCTTTGGTTTCGTTACCCGAAGACTTCTTGTCAATCGAAGAGGATGACTCTTCGGCAGTATCAGAGTCTTTTAAACTTGAAGAAGACTCCGCCGCCGCATTTTCATCCGGTCCATTGCTAGAGGCAGACGAAGAATCGTCGCAGGCGGAAAGGGCGAAGAATGCCGCGAGCACCGCCACCCACAAGAAACCAAGACCCTTGACACACTTCATACCATTATCTCCTGTAAAAATTTTCACCACCCACAAACCAAGCAATGTGAAATATGGAATGTGGAATTTATACCGCAAAATTCATCATCAGACGAGGTTCGAGCTGTTCAATTTTGAAATTGTTCATTCCGCGATCGTATTTTTCTTGGCCTTATGTCATCCTTATTATGAATTCGTTACTCATCCTTCACACAACGGATGGACAAACCATTTTTTTTGTACGATACATTGGTATTCAAAGACTTACTCGTGTTTCCCATGTAACCATCATCACCGCACGAATAATTTTCGTATTCATTTTCACCTGGATAGAACCAATAAGCAACTTCATTTTTTTCTTTAAAATTACCCGAAGGCGTAATACGCATTCCGCCACCAATCAGACCGTACCCGCTGTAGTTATGTCCACCGAAACTCATACCGCGCACCCCTTCTACAAGAGGGTTGACATTCCCATCGGCATGAACAACGATGTAGAATTCGTCATACGTCAGTAAGTGCCAGCCTTTCGGGCAAATTCCCTGGTGGAACCCATCGCCGTCGGGATCTATCTGGGCGGCACAACTCTTGGTATTGCATTCGCTCGACAACTGCAGCGCTTCCGCCCATTGGTAAAGCCCACCATATTCCTCACAATTCGTGGTGTCATTATCATAGCAATAACGCTCAATTTTCGAATCATCCGATTGATCCTTTGAACCATCAATCATTTCTCCAACATTCAGATTTTCCGCCATGACAGTCACTGATGCAGCATTTCTATCCCTATTTTTCCCGTTAATTGTCAAATAATAATATTCCCGACCATTTCGAGTATCCTTAAATTTTTTATACGCTCCTGCATGTAAACTATCAGCACCTAAATCGCGATTACAATATGCATATCCAGGGGTACACAACCTAGCAGAATCAACTTCAAATACGGAACTACTGGATTTAGGCAAGACAGAACTTGAACTAGACTGTTTCTCGGAGGAACTACTGCTTTGCTTTTCGCTTGAAGACGAGTTCTCCGACGAACTGGACTTACCCTTGTTACTACTAGAAGAATCATCTGTCTTTACAGAACTGGAACTCTTAGAATCGGACGAGTTCTTTGTTTCTTTTATTGAACTGCTAGACTTATTCTCACTACTCGATGACTTGTCTTTGGTTTCGTTACTAGACCCATTCGACTCCGCTGACGCTCCGCTCAGGGTGACACTCGAGTCAGACGACTCTACAGACGAACTGGAAACACCCGTTTCGTCGGAACTTGCCGACGATGAATCGTCACAGCCCCAAAGGGCGAAGAATGCCGCGAGTAGGCAGATGGTTAGAGATTGCTTCCCCTGAAACAAGTTCAGGGTCGCAATGACACGCTGGAAAGACTTTTTCATAAAAACATCCCCGTCTATAGTTTATCTTGTTAAATATAGGTAATGCCCCTGCCAAAGTCCATACCCCCCCCCATTGTAAAATTTAGGAAACAAAGCAAAAGTCCAGAATAACGCAGAAAAACAACTTTTTTCAAGGTTTTCCGTCAAAAATTTCCTATATGACTCAACCTGGGACATATAGGAGTCATAACTTGCCAAATGTAGGCGTTTTATGGTAGATTTGGCGAATTATACAAGACATCCAAAGTGATTGATTTTGGAATCTGCCTGGCGCAGGAATTGGGTTTTAGACCGAGCGATGTCACGAAGGTAAGCATCGGTGACTTGCGGGTCTTAGAGGATTCCTTGAACAGCTTGACTTTTTCAAGGAGTTCCGTCAAGTAATGCTGCGTGACTTCGTAGGGGCTGGTCGAAAACTTCATTTCACAGATGTTGATGACGTTGTCGATGCGGTCGATCAGAAGGTCGAATTGTGCGCCGTCTTTCCCCGTATATATCCAGCTACATGGGGCACTTTCTATTCCAGAGATTCCGAGTGCGTTCAGGATTTGCGGATAATGCTGAAGGCACAGCATTTCGAATGCGTAGCCGCACCAACTGTTGTATTCAGGCTTACCCTGGATTTGCAGCCATTGGTTGCGGCGGCCCTTCGCCCGTTTCGCGAGGAACCTGAAATAGAAAAGCGTGTAGAAATCGACGAGTTGAATCAGTTCGTCTTTGGTCTTCTTGCCAAAGGGACTATAACGCCTAATGAATCCGCAATTTTCAAGATCGTCCAAGGCCTTGGACACGCCCCCGCTACTCTCGACCGAAAGTTCCTTGATTAACGTATTCCTGGTTATCCCCTTTTTCTTTTGAGCAAGAATTTCTACGATGGCAATGTATTTTTCGGAATTGCGGAACAACGCGTGATACAAGTTGTGAAATTCGTTGCGGAGTTCGCCATCTTCGCCGAACAAAAGTCTGTCCACATTCTGTGCAAGGCTTTCGCCTTTGTCCAGGAGTTTCAAGTAATACGGAATCCCCCCAAAAACCATGTAGAACTGAGCGATTTCAAAACGGTCCATGGTGAAATTTTTTGCCTTCAAAAATTCTTCGCATTCGCCAAGGGTGAACGGAGAAAGTTTTATCTGGTGCGTTACGCGGTTATGCAGACCACCCTTGTTGTTGATGAGCTTGTTCATCATCCACGACGTGGCAGAACCACAGACAATCAACTTTATGGTCGGGTCATCGGAGGCCCACGAATTCCAGAAATGTTCCTGGGCGCTTACAAAGTCAGACCGTGCGGTATCGAACCACGGCAGTTCATCAATGAAAATGATTTTCTTGGTTTTACGCAATTTTGAGAGTTCGTCGCGCAGGAGATTGAACGCGTCAAACCAATTTTTGACGGTTGCCTTCTTTGAAAAATATTGCGAAAAGGCGTCCGTAAAATTCTGCAATTGCTTTTTGAGATCGGAATTGGCCAACCCCGTCATGTAAAAAGAAAAGTTTTTTTGGAAAAGGCTCTTCACGAGATAAGTCTTGCCGACTCGCCTACGACCATAGACAGCGACAAATTCAGCTTCGTCGCTATCGATGAACCTGTTCAACAGGGATATTTCGCGTTTTCTGCCAACAATCAGTTTTTCGGACATAGGACCTCCCTATACTTTACCAAATATATATAAAAACACATGGATTTGGCAAGTTATACAGCATAATTCACCAAAAGTATCCTTTTTGTGATAGATTTGGCAAGATAATGCGATTTTTAAGGGGCGGAGCCTCACCTTGGTGACCATGCGCACTAAGCACTTCCCCAAAGAGGATAACTCTACTAAGGTGCTAAAGCACCTAGTATCGTATAAAAGTGCTAAGTGCTGTCCGCCCTTAGGTGAGGGGGTAGGCAAAGACTTGCCCCTGAAAAATGTTGGTAAGAAAAGTATGGATCCCGTCGCTGCCCTCCAGGATGACGCTGGTCAAGGTCGGAGGTCAGCTTTTTTTCTTCAGGAGAAATCGTTATGTCGTTGACATTTTCCCTGATGGAAATCAGCGGCTATCTTTTATACAAAGGCTTGTTGAAATCGACAAAATCCAAGAAATCCTTCCTTTTTTTCTGATTTTTTCAGTGTCAAAACGCTTGCGAACCCGCATAAATAAAGGTATATTCAAAAAGTAGGTCTTATAGGGGCTCTTTATGAGCTGAGGTAAAACTTAAGAAAATGGAAGACGGCTTCCGGATGATTCTGGAAGGCATGGGCGAGAACCCGAACCGCGAAGGTCTTATCGATACGCCCAAGCGTGTCGCC
>NZ_FRAY01000017.1 GCF_900142475.1 Fibrobacter sp. UWH4 | reverse complement strand
GCCTGTAACAAATTCAATGTCGTAATTTTCGGCCGTCAGACCACCCGGCGTAACATCATATTTGCCTGCAGCACCACCTCTATCGTACTTGCATTCGTAAGCTAGAGTTCCGTTCAAAACCGACTCATCTTCTTCGCCGACAAAGCCGCTATATTCAACGCTAGCATTTGGCGGTTCATCACCATAGGTAATCGTGTCGTTCTTGGCCGTAACGGTGAGCGGTGCCTTGGTGATGTTTGCTGTGACGTTTGCTGGTTGGTCAGAAAGGTAATAGTTGTTCTTGTCGGCTCCCGTGAGCGTAAATCCGCTGAAGGCGACTGCGATTCCTTCGCCAACATTGGCCTCTGCAAATACCGCCGTTCCATATTCAACGCCGACATCGTCGCTGTCCAAAACACCTGATACTGTAGCCGTTCCAGTGATGGTTGCGGATGTAGAACCGTCATAGACTTTATTCTCAACGCTTACGCCAGTAACGGTGAGCGGAGCCTTCAAAATTTCAAAAGTCTTCGAAATGGAGCCGGGGTAGTCGCCCATGCCGGTGATGGCCATGTTGGCGGTTCCGGCCGACACATTGTTCGCACATTCGACCGTATAATCGGTACCAAGGATGAGCGTTGCTTCGCCGTCGTTTACGACGACTGCCGGACAAATTTCAGAACCAGAGTACGTCTGGTTGGGGATGGTGGCGATGGTGATATCAGAATGCGAAAGAGACTTTTGTACGGAAATCGTTAGTTCAAGTCCATATTGGTCATCATATCGGTAAATCTTTTGAGCATTCAAGCGTATCAACATTGAATTGCCGGCGCTTGCAAATGAAATGTTATTGCTATTGCCAAACAGCGAGGTTATCTCATCAGTCAAATTCTCGTTTTCGTATGCAGACAGGAAATTTGTAGTGTCGTGCTGCGCTTCGTTCCATTTCATTGCATCGGTTTTGCCTGAAACCACCAAAGCGTATCCTGTAGGAACGTGAAGTAATAGGCGTCCGTCGGAAACTACTAATTTCCCATCCTTGCCTTCGCTGTCATAGACTTTGATGCTCTGTCCGACATTGAGATAGACCGTCTTTGTTCCATTCTCAGGCAGATTTACATAATGCTCGCTACCGTCCTGCATCAATGCCATATCCCATTCCACAAGGCTGAACGTATATGCGTTCGAGCCACTGTAATTGCCCATACCCGTCACCGTCAGCGTATAGTCGCCCAGTTGATCAACGGTTGTAACTATCTGGTCGTTGCTGTTCTTAATGACTGCAGTGTAGTCAGTGCCATCTGTCAGTTTGTCGCCGTTGTAGTCGTAAACCTCATAACTGACATCGACTGCTGTTCCTTCTGTGGTGACAAAATTCCTCTGCATCAGAATCTCACCACTTGATAGCAAACTGTTATCAAGAACAGCGGGAATTATTTTTTTCTCCTGTTTATACAACCCTTCTGCTTTGGCAAACATCTCCGTTTCGTCATAGAAGAAACGCTTGCCTTTGAGAATAGTGATTGTACCGGCATAACTTGCATCGATGAAGTCCGTGTTGTCTGTCCATGACATGGAGATTGTACCTTCTGCACCGTCTTTACTCGGTCCTATTCCGTAGGCGCCATCAGAGCCACGGGCGGTAACCTGACCTCCGCTAATAGCGATAGTTCCGCCACTACCATTTACGCCACGAGCTCCACCGATTCCGGCACTTTCATATCCACCTGTAGCATTTACAACGCCGCCAGTGATGGTGATTGTGCCTGCAGAGCTGTTCGAACCGCCTCCAATGCCAGCACTACCGCCAATTGCTCCCCCAACGGCTGTAATATTACCATCATTGATAGTGATACTGCCTTCTCCGTCAGATTTTTCTCCGCTTCCAATTCCAGCTCCCCTGGCGCTACTACTGGCTGGTACCGTTACTGTACCCCCGGAAATAATAATTATACCGGCATTGCCTTTTTCGCCACCGCCTATACCAGCTCCAGTAACAGCACCACTTCGATTTGCTGTTATAGATCCACCTGCAATAGTAATGTGACCGCCATTAGCACCTTTGCTACCACCTATTGAGGCCGCGCCTCCCTGTATGATATTTGTTGTAATCGTACCACCATTGATGATAATAGTGCCATTGCCACCATAATTACTATATCCGCCTCCTATCGCGGCAGAGACACCTTTGCTATTATTACTTGCATTAACTGTTCCGCCAGAAATAGTAATCGTACCCGCATTAGGACTACCATAACTGCCACCGATAGCAGCTTCAGAAAAAGTGTTGCTATTAGCTGTTAGATTTCCTTCACCGTCAATCGTCAGACTATTGCCTTCATGTACACCAATACCCCCGTTGGCAATAAGCGTTGCACCTGCACCGAGGTTCAGTGCAACATCACCATTGATATAGATACGAGAACCGAAGGTTACCGTGCCATCACCCGTAATGTTGACAGTACAATTCTCCCATGTTGCAGCATCAGAGATTGTTTGACCATTGGCTTCAATGGTTATTTCTGTTGCCCATGCACTTGATACAAGAGCGGTAAAGAGTAACATCGCAAGAAATTTGAAGCTTTTCATATCATCTCTAATAAAAAATATGCATCTCAAAAATAAATAAAATGCGATCATTTTTGAGAAATAATAATTAGATAAACTAAAAAAATTTAAGAAAATAGTTCATTTATCTTTAATAAAAAGCATACACCAAGGTAAAAATAATTTTACACCAACATACTAAACCCATTTTTTCTAAACATGTCTCTTTTTCAAACGCCATAACTTTATGTTGTTCATAATTTTAGACAACATATTATTTTCAGAAAATAGTAATAAATTAGTTTACCACTCAATTCGCAAATAAATTATTACACTCAAATTAAGCAAATCAAACATTTCATCATTAACAAATTAGTTAGATTATCCGCAAAAAAAAATAAGAAGGATTATGATAAACGCATCGCTACAATTTTTAGCATCACAACTAAACCAGTATTTGTGCAGAAAAAATCCGACTCAAGAAAAGTTAGTAGTTGTTTCCAAATTAATGGACAATGACGGACGCGAACCAGAGCTTGTAGCGAACAAACTTATCTTATTTTTAGCCAATGTTGAAAAAGATTTCGTAACAACCTCTAACTCAAAACCAGATTATGACGGCTTTCGAAACATCGTACATTCAAAACCTATATTTCTAAATCTACATATCGTTCTTGCAGCAAATTTCAAGGCCAACCATTACGAAGAATCCTTAAAATACCTTTCTAAAGCGGTCGGTTTCTTTCAGGACCACAACGTTTTCGACCGCACCTCGTTTCCTGATCTTGCGACCGGCCTTGAGAAATTAGTTCTTGATGTTGAAAATCTGAATTTACAAGAAATGAGCAACTTATGGAGTCTCATCGGTTGCAAGTACGTACCATCGATTATGTACAAAGTACGCACCGTCGCTCTCGGTAGCGGTTATTCTTATTATCGCCCGTACGTCATTCATGTTCCAGAAGACGCCGCCCTGGGAGTATACTAATGAACTACAAGGTATGGGCAAATATTCTCGTAAACCATGAGTATTTGGGCGGCAAATGCGGCTATTTCAGGTTTCTGCCAGACAATGCGTCAAGCGAAATCATGAAACGAGAAGGATTCCTGATGAACGAAACATCAGAAGGATTCTACTTGATTGCCCAGGAATCTGCATTCACCGAAGACTTTAGCCTCGTCTTTTGGGCCACCCCAACGCGACAGGACCTTTGGAGCGTCACATTGTTCGACGAGATTCCTAAAGAGAGCATTCCCTTCGCAAAAGCAAACAGTGATTCTACGCAATGGAGTTCCATCGAAAAAGTTGAAATTCCTAAGGAAATGCAATTCCCTACGCCAATGTTCGGGATAGAAATCAGCCGCACAAGCGAAGATTCCGATATAAAAATCACACTGTCTTTAAAACCCAAAAAAATGAAATGGCGTTACAACATTTTGGGTATTTCAGAGTTTAGCGAACCCGAAGTTATAGGAATCAAGAGCTACAAGGACAGCGCCATTTTTAGTGTTTCTACGGACAAATCTGGACATACCGTTTTCACATCAGAGCAAGAAATTCCGCTGTGCTTTGGCGCTCCCCCACACTTTCAGCTACGCGAAAAGAATTCGACCAAGGCGATTATAAAATGCCTGCCCAATATGGACGCAAGAGCCATCGCCACGGCCATTCTTGAGAGCGGCAAGCCAGAAATCATCGCAGAGACTTTTATTAACACATAAACCCCATAGGAGAAAAAGGAAACAATGTCTGCATCCTATAAAACCCCTGGCGTCTATCTCGTTGAGAAAAACGCTTTCCCCAGTTCTGTAGTGGAAGTCGCTACGGCCATCCCCATGTTTATCGGCTACACCGAAAAGGCCGAATACAAGGGACAATCCGTATTCAACAAGCCATTCCGAATTTCATCTTTTGCAGAATACAGGGCCGTCTTCGGCGAAAGCGCACTGATGCGTTTTACGCTGGAAGACGGCGGCAAGGTAACACCCCCTAAGGTTCGTTTCCGTCTGTTCGACGCCATCCGCATGTTCTACCAGAACGGCGGCGCATCCTGCTACATCATGTCCGTAGGCCCCTATGGCGAAGAAATCTCGGAAAAGGCCCTGACTGAAGCAATCATTCCCTTCGAAAAGGAACAGGAACCCACCTTGGTCGTGATTCCCGAAGCAGTTTCTCTTGAAACTGCAGACGCCTGTGCCAATGTGCAGAACGCCATGCTCGCCCACTGCGCCAAGATGCAGAACCGCTTTGCCATTCTTGACGTTTTCGATGGTTACAAGGAACCGCGGGAATGTATTTCTGACTTCCGCGAAAAGGTGACCAATTTCTTGAACTATGGTGCCGTTTATTATCCGTGGCTCAACACCAGCGTAGTGCAGTCGAACGAAGTGACCTTCGCCAACGTCGAAAATCTCGATGTCTTGACCAAGATGCTTATTGACGCTGTTCCCGCAGAACCAGCCACCAAGGCAGAACAGATTAAGGCCGAAATTGAGAAGATGGCTGCCGTCGATGTCAAGGACGAAGCTGCCGTGCAGACCATTCACCGCACACTCTCGGTGATTTGCCCGAACTACGCCACCATTATGAACCTGGTTCGCGAACAGCTGAACCTGATGCCGCCTACGGGAGCCATTGCAGGTATCTACACCATGGTCGACAACGCCATTGGCGTGTGGAAGGCTCCGGCAAACGTGGATGTAAATGGAGTCATCACCCCCGCCATCAACCTCACCAACGAGGAACAGGAAGACCTGAATGTACCTATCAACGGTAAGGCCGTTAACGCCATCCGTACTTTCGTAGGTGACGGCAACAAGGTCTGGGGCGCACGAACCCTCGATGGTAACAGCCTCGATTGGCGTTACATAAACGTTCGCCGTACCATGATTATGCTTGAAGAATCAATCAAGCTCGCCTCAAAGGCTTTCGTTTTCGAGCCGAACACAGCAAATACATGGGTTACCATGAAAGGCATGATCAACAACTTCTTGACAAGTGTCTGGAAACGCGGCGGCCTTGCCGGTTCTAGTCCCACGGACGCATTCGAAGTGTATGTGGGCCTCGGTGAAACCATGACTCCCGAAGATATTCTCGAAGGTATTTTGCGCGTAACCATCAAGGTTGCCTTAATTCGCCCGGCAGAATTCATTGAACTCACTTTCCAACAGCAACAGCAGAAGTCCTAATTGATAGGAGGTAATTAAAATGGCAGAAGATGGTTCTACCCAATCCGCAAACATTTGGCCTTTGCCTAAATTTCACTTTCAAGTAAAATGGGGCGACCAGGAAATGTCTTTCCAGGAAGTCACCGGCCTAGACGCTCAGTCCGAAGAAATCAAGTACCGCGTCGGCAATAGCCCAATTTATTCCGTTATCAAAATGCCCGGTCTCATCAAGTACAGCAATGTTACGATGAAGAAAGGCATTTTCAAGGGCGACAACAAATTCTGGGAATGGTTCAGCCAAATCAAGCAGAATACGATTAAGCGAATCGATATCACGATTAGCTTGCTCGACGAAACAAGTGCACCAACAATGGTTTGGACACTCAAGAATGCCTGGCCTACCAAAATTTCGGGATACGAACTCAAAGCCGAAGGCAACGAAGTTGCTGTCGAAAGTATTGAAATCGTTCACGAAGGTATGACAATCGCTAATAGCTAAGGATTCGTATGCCTGATACAGTCGAATGGTCGCTTCCCGTTGTATTCCACTTTTCTGTAAAGGTGGGCAATTCGGAGATTGCTTTCAGTGAAGTCTCCGGTTTAGAAACCTCTATAGAGACAAAGGAAGTTCACAGCGGTGGCGACAATTCGACTGTTTATCATTTACCCGAAAAAGTGAAACATGCCGACTTGGTTCTGAAACGGGCTTTGCTTACTGAAAGCGATCCTTTTTTTAGATGGTGCATAAGTAGCATAAATTCCGCAACAAACGCATTCAAGGTAACCCCCAAAACAGTCGAGATAAGCCTGCTAAATGAAGAAAATAAACCTCTAGCAACCTGGAATTTTGACGGAGCATACCCAGTCAAGTGGTCGTTCGGCGCATTAAACGCCATGAAAGGCGAAATCATGATAGAAACAATGTCGATGAAATACTGGAACGTAAAAAGGACTCTTTAATATGTCATTAGAAATCAAGAATCTTAGCATCAATGTAAAAATCGAGTCAGACTGTAACAACCAAGAATCGACGGAATCCGTCAAAGAAAGCGTATTGAGAGAATGCAAACGTTTAATCGAAGATTCCATGCGCCATAATCAGGAGCGATAGATATGGACGGCTTAAGCAAACTTACTTTTAAAGCTTTTCGCGAAAACAAAGGTGAACTGTCTCCCATCAGTGACAGAGATCCATTTACAGTTATGCTTAATCCAGAAAGTCTAGAACTATCATCCTCAATTACTTACAATAAAGCCAGAAGGAAGGCTTACACACTCTACCAATCACAAGAGCCCACAACCATAACGATTCCAACACTTTATTTTGACACAACGGGCTCAATTCCCCAAGCAGAATGGCCTAAAGGTTGTTCAACCGTTAAACAGATGGTTGACAAGCTAAAGAAAGTTGTTTACGACTTTGATGGAGAATCACACCAGCCGCCAATAGTAAAAATATTCTGGGGAGACAACACCTACACAGTCCGAGTGAACTCTTTTAAAATCAAGTACACTCTATTCAATATGGTCGGAGCCCCCATTCGGGCAGAAGTTTCCATGAATGCAGCATATTTTTATCTGGAATGGAAACTTGCCAACAAAAAGAAATCCCCCGACCTGACGCACCTTGTAGAAGTCAAAGCAGGAGACACGTTGCCGCTGATGTGCGTTCGCGTTTACAACGACCCTTCGTATTACCTCCAGATTGCAAAAATCAACGGACTTACCAATTTCAGAAATCTTAAACCGGGAACCATGCTAGAGTTTCCACCCATTAAGGATTAAATCATGCCAGAATCTCCATTAAAAGACACAGGTGGAATTGTTGAATGCACCATCTTTTGCAAGGGCAAATCGCTCGCGTCGACATCGCAGATTATTTCGGCCGATGTAGAATACCGTATCAACAGCATTCCAAAAGCAACGATCACAATAGCAGATGGCGACATGCCTACAGGCAAATTCGAACTCTGCGAAGGAGACCAGCTAAAACCCGGCGAAGAAATTGAACTTAAGGCCGGTTATTCAACAGACCTCAATTCCGTTTTTAAGGGAGTCATTACTCGTCTGGGAATCTCGGTTTTAAAAGACGGATCAAGCTGCACCAAAATTGAGTGCCGCCATAAGGCCATTGCACTTACGGAATCGCGACATAACGCTAATTACCAAAACAAAAGTGATGACGACATCATCGGAACGCTCGCATCAAAATACGGAATCAGCTCTTCGATTGGGGGCGGTCACCATAAGGAACTGATGCAATACTATTGCACTGACTGGGACTTTATCATGACACGCGCAGAGGCTAACGCATGTTGGCTATTGGCCGATCAAGACGGAATGTCAATCGAGCCCATCAGTTCTAAGGGCAACTCGGAACTTTCGCTGACTTGGGGAACCGATATCATTGAGTTCAATGCCACGGTCAATTCGGAACACCAAGTAAAGAATGTAGAAGCCCGCGCCTGGGACATCACCAAGCAACAGATGATTTCCGGTAAATCAGGAGCACAGTCCGTACAAACTCAAGGCAACTTAAGCTCTAGCGATCTCGCCAAAGCACTCTCAATTCCTGACCAGGTACTACAAATAAATTCCCAAGTCGATAAAGGGATTTTAGACACCTGGGCCAAGGCCGAACAAATGAAAAACGAGCTTTCTCGCATTAGCGGAAGTGCCACATGCACCGGCAACCTGAAAGCGAATTTGGGCAAAATGATAAAACTCGATTACCTAGGAGCACGATTCAACGGAGATGCTCTCGTATCGGGTATTCACCACCACATGGAAATCGGTTCATGGACAACGACACTTTCGTTCGGGATGAAAAAAGAGTGGTTTGTCGAAAAATTCAACACCATGGCTCCAGTAGCATCGGGGTACAACAGTGGAATCACCGGCCTTTTGACAGGCATCGTATTGCAAATCCACGATGACCCCGATAATTTAAATCGCGTCAAAGTCAAGATTCCGATAATGCAAAACGAGCAAGAAGGCGTATGGGCTCGCCTTGGCACCCCCTATGCCTCTAATGGCGTTGGCGGACTCTTTTTTCCGGAAGTCAACGACGAAGTCATCCTTGGATTCTTCAACGGAGACCCATCTAGTCCCGTCATTTTGGGGAGCCTCTACAGTTCCAAGCAACAAGTTCCCCAAAAGTTGGAACAAAAAAACAACATCAAGCAACTGTTGACCCGCGAAAAAATGAGCGTCACATTTGACGAAGAAAAAAAGATAATCACCGTAGCAACGCCTGGCAGCAGAAAAATCATATTGGACGATGATGGTAAAAAGATTACGCTCGAAGACCCCTGCGGAAACAAAGTCGAAATGTCCGATAGTGAAATCAGCCTCGAAGCAACAAAGGACATTGTTGTCAATACAAAGGGAAAATTCAATGTCGATGCCAAGGGCGGTATCATGCTGAAATCAGCCGCCGATTTAAAGGCAGAAGGATTGAATGTAGAATTTAAGGCGAAAGTAGGCTTAAAAGCACAGGGCACTGCGACAGCAGAAATTTCTGCATCGGGACAGACGACTGTCAAGGGTGCCATGGTCATGATCAACTAAGGAACGAGTATGCCTCCAGCAGCAAGAATCACAGATATGCATACATGCCCCATGCAAACACCAGGAACGCCACCTGTCCCCCACGTAGGTGGACCTGTCGTCGGTCCCGGAGTCCAGACGGTTTTGATTGGGGGCATGCCCGCAGCTGTCGTGGGAGACAGCTGCGTATGCGTGGGGCCGCCCGACACCATTATCAAGGGGTCCGCGACAGTCTTGATTAACAAAAAGCCGGCCGCACGCATGGGCGATTCTACCGCCCACGGCGGCACAATCGCCCAGGGATGCCCCACGGTGCAAATAGGAGGCTAGGTGAACTCGCTGACGTTTCTTGGACGCGGATGGAAATTTCCGCTAAAGTTCGAAAATGGGACCGTCGCCATGTCCGAAGCCGAAGAAGATGTGGATGAAAGCCTAAACATTTTGCTCGGGACATACCCCGGCGAACGTCTAATGCGTCCAGATTATGGTTGCAGGCTCCGCGACTATTGTTTTCGCAATTTCGAAGAAACCACCATCGCACAACTCGATGAAGAAATAAGAAACGCCATCGACAACTTTGAGCCGAGAGTTACTGTAGAAAACACCGACTATAAAATGGACGATGTGAACGATATTCTGCAAATTATTATTGACTACAAAGTCATCGCCACTAACAGTCGCCGCAATTTAGTGTACCCCTTCTATATAAACGAAGGCACCGACATAAGCATCTAAGGAATTATTGTGGAACATCGTATTTTTGTCAGCGAAGGTTTAAGCCAACAAGCTCGCAAGTTCAAAGAACTCGCGAAGACTTTTGTCGCTGTCAACAACATGACTCTGCAACAATTGCTCGAAGAAATTTGCAAATACGAAAAGCAGCAAGATTGTCCGCTCATCATCAATGAAAATGATATACCTAAGCTTGCAAAAGCAATCGAATTTGATTCCGATGGCAATATAGAACCTTCGGCAGCTCTATATACCATTTTCGCAAAACTATTAAATCGAATTCAAGAACGAATAAACGATTTACCTAGTCGACGAATGGATTTCTATTTCCGCACCATATTGGGAGAATGTCCCAACAAGGCGCACGGTGATCACGCCCATGTCATTTTTCCCATTGAACTAGAAGGTTTCAAGCATAAGCTCAAAAAAGGAACAAGGTTCATTGCCGGAACAAATAAAGACGGTGAAAACATTGAATTTGAATCCGTAAACAACGCCGAATTAAACGATGTCCAAGTCAAAAAAATCTACACCCTAGCTGTTCCCGAAAAAGGCGCATCTACAGTATCAGAAATCCCCGTCTACACACCGAGTCAAGCCATCGAAAGCAAGGACATAGTTCCGTACCCATTATTTGGCATGACCCGCTCCGGAGACCGCGCCGTCAATTCAGAATTCGCGCGACTTGGACTTGCTGTATCGTCTCGCCTACTATACCTGAACGACGGCATCAGACATATCAAGGTAAAACTCGTATTCGAAGGCGAAAGTGTCAAAGGAACTCTTTTAGAATGCGGACAAGCTCCTGAGCTATTCCTTAAAGTATTCGCAAACGCGTTTCAAATTTCACTTACAACTGCAGAAGGCTGGTACGATGTAGACGGATACCAAGTGGAATCCCGCGTCTTGGATGAACATTGCGAAGCAAACTGCATCGGACTTATATTGCAACTTTCGGACATGACCCCGGCTATTGTCAACTGCGACCCAAACATACACGGCGACGAATATAATTTAAACGGCCCTGCAATGCGTATTACAGTCAAGCCCCACGCATCGTACAACCCATGGGAAACCTTAAGAAACTTAAAGTTACGAAAAGTCCTGTTGCAAGCAAACGTGACAAATTGCAGGCGACTTGCCCTAAGCAACGACATCGGCCCTCTTTCGATGAATGCGCCGATACAGCCATTCGGCCCGATACCTGCCGTAGGCAATTCACTTGTCGTTGGTTGCGAAGAAATTAGAGGCAAAAGACTTTCTGCGTTTGAAATTCACGGAAATTGGCGAGGGCTCCCCCATTCAAGGGATTTTTGCTACTGGTACAAACAATACCCTAAAGCACCGCTAACTCGCGACTTTAAAGTTTCTGTATCGGCACTTCTTGGCGGATACTGGTACCCGTTTAACACACAAACGCCACTGTTGCAAGATCTATTCCAATCAGAATCAGATGCAATTTCAAACAAGCTGACCATCTCTTGCGATAAGGCTCTTGGCGGAAGGACTTTTGAGCAACAATACGATGCAGAAGATTTTGTATTTACGCCAAGTTCACGTGACGGTTTTTTCAAGATAAAGCTAATCTCACCCGAAAATGCCTTTATGCATCAGGATTATTCCAAAGTTCTCTGCGGAAATTTGATGCAGCAGGCCATTCGAAAGAATCTCGGAAAAGAATTCGAGCTACCAAACCAGCCTTATACGCCGGAACTAGAAAATCTTTCTGTCAGCTACACGGCCACGGCAGAAATCAATCTAAGAAGCCCGGACAATAGTGACGGCAAAATTTTATTCTTGCGTCCTTGGGGCGTAAGTGAAAAGTCCCATTTAAAGCTGGAAGGTGGAGCTCTTTTCCTGGGACTTTCCCCCACAAAAAACGCCAATAGCGTGAATCTTTATTTTCAACTGAACAGAGATTCCGACAACATTCACGAAGATGGCGAAATAGGATTCGTTTGGTCATACCTTGGAATAAATGGCTGGACTCGCATTCCATCTGACAACATTTTATATAACACAACTGCTAATTTCACGACTTCAGGCATCGTATCTATTAGAATTCCTAAAGATTTCATCACCGATTCTAAATTGATGCCACAAGGCCTCTGCTGGATTCGCCTGGAACCGCAAGGAAACTGGAGTCATTGCAGCCGTCTGTTTTCGATATATACGCAAGCGGTCGAAGTCGTTCGAACCAAAGGTTTCGAGCAAAAGAACAGCTTCAAGCATTGTAAACCGGGCTGCATCAACGAACTCGCACAGAGTATCGGCGGACTATCCGCAGTATATCAGCTAGAAGAATCCTTTGGCGGAGAACCTGAAGAAGACCGCGAAGAAATGCAGACACGAGTGGCGGAGTACCTATACCACCGCAACCGCATCTTAACCGCAAGAGACTGCGAGCGGATGATTCTTGAAAAATTTCCCGAAGTTCATCTGGTTAAGTGCTTCGCAGGTTTATCGCCAGAAAATCCGAGCCAACCCACCCTAGGGCACATGCTCATTGTACCTGTATCTCCTTTATACGAAGACGGTCGGCACATTTGGGACCCTCGCTTAAGCGGGAAAACTCTCGAAGACATCAAGCAGTTTGTAAAACAAAATTCATCCTCATTCGCAAAAATTTCCGTCATGAATCCGCAATTTGAAAAGATTCAGGTGCGTTGCAATGTGGACTTTGTAAACGACAATGACGAAGGCGAACTTCTGCAAGACCTAAACCAACAAATAAACAACTACCTATCTCCATGGAATAGCGACAGCTCGTCGCGTTTCTTTGGTTGGTCTCTCAACAAAGAACACCTACAAAAATTCATCCAGAATTTGCCCTATGTCGAAGAAATCCAAGACTTCTCGGTGCTACGCATCAGTTCCAGAGACCATTCCGAATACAACATGGAAGAATCCGACGAATCAAGCAGCCAGTACATTCGCGGAACAACCCCTTGGAGCATTCTAACACCAATGAAAAAGCATTTCCTCAATATTGTCGAAAAAAACGAGGACCTTCGTGACATCACCATTGGTTATGGAGACCTTGAAATTGGTTCGACATTCATTATTCAAAGGAGAAACAATGGCTAGGCTCAACCGTTCACTTCTAAAGACTAGGTTCAGGGCAGGACAAATGCCTTGCGAAGAAGATTTCCACGATCTCATCGATTCTATGGTGAATGTGGAAGAAGAGGGAATTGAAAAGACGCGCGAAACGGGGCTGAAAATATCGCAGATTACAGACTCCGGCAAGTTGATGAGTTTCTACGAAAATTCCACCGAAGGAAGCCCTCTCTGGCACAGCGAAATTCGCAAAGATGTAAACGGAAACCGCAGCGGACTCCACCTGAGCACCCCTGGCATAGACGATTCTTCTAGCGTACTTTCGCTGATGGGCCCCATGCCCGACGGAGAGAGCGCCCCCATAGGGGTCGGCATCGGGACGCGTGAACCCGAATGCACCCTGGACGTAAAAGGAGTCATCGCCTCATCGGGCCGCATCGGTAAAGAAAATTCCAACTTCAAGGTTCCTACCGACGGTAAATGGCACGACATCACCGAAGAATTGAGCGGTTGCCAAGCTTTTGAAATCATGGCAGGCGTAGGCGGTCAAGAAGACGAAGGCAGATTCGCCTTGACACACGCTATCGCTGTAAATGTATTTCACGGACGACCCAAGGTAAATGCAACACAATCGTATTATGGCGGACGCGGTTCAAGAATCGATGTTCGTTGGATTGCTGGATCTGAAAAATACAGATTCAAGTTGCAGCTGCGCGTACGTTGCGCCTACAAAAACGGTTCGTTTGTACGATACCGCCTAACAAAACTCTGGTACGACAACTTCATGGAAACCACCCTTGATTAAGACCGTTTCCAAAAATACCGATGCACAAGGGCTTGATTACGAGACGCTTCGCCTCGAAGGCATCCGTCTTATTCAAAAGCTATGCGAAAACGTGTGGACAGACTTTAATCCACACGATCCAGGAGTCACCATCTTGGAGCAAATCGTCTATGCCCTGACCGACTTGGGATACAAGGCTAACTTCGACATCACCACTTTCCTTGCAGACCAACAAGGCCAAATCAACTACAAGCGCCAAGCTCTTTACACACGCGAAGAAGTCTCGCGGCAGTTCCCCGTCACCATCGAAGACTACGAGCGATTCTTTGAACGTGAACTAGATTGCGAAAGAATTGACTTTAAAGTAACCGAACCAGGGCTTTATTCGGTACAGCTATGGCCACAAGAATCTTCTACGGAGACAAAGGAATCCCTTATAGGCCGCTTTACCGCCCTTTGGCGCGAATGGCGAAATCTTGGTGAAAGAGTCACTCAAATTTCTGTCGAAAAAAGCGAAGGCGATTTAATCCGACACGTCTACGAAACTCCTTTCGAAATAGATTGTTGTAATTCGCAAAAATTGCCTACGGGCGCGCCCTGCGACTTCATAGACTATTCGCCCATTATCGAACAATTCCCTTCGATATACCGCTACGGCACAGGAGCTAACGAACTAAAAAAATACCTTGAGCCCATAGAACACCTATTCAAGCTCTTTTTGCAGGCAATGCAAGATTTTGCCGAAATGTTCTCGGTGTATTCGCTAAAAACCGATTTTCACCATTACAACCGCATTTTGAATCAGATGTTGGCCATGTACGGAGTCCAATATCCCGATGCGCTATTCTTGCAAATGCGAGAAAACAAACGCAACAACGTTGAAAACTCTATAGCCTTCCGAAGCCTGTTGCGTTCGAAGATAAATTATCTGCGCCACTTACCCGAATTGCACATGCACCGATGCGGGAAATGGTGGAAGCAACGAATCGAAATGATGCTTGGCCTAGAAAAGCAGTCCCATCATTCCATGCATATATATGTCATCGATGGAATTTTCCTTAAAGATGGTTTCGGAAAGGTTTTTGTAGTGTGGTCCGCAGAAACCCCGTTTACCAACACCCAGGAAAAGCGCGACGGCATCGAACGCTTTATCCGCGACGAACTTCCCGCCCACCTAGTACCGGTCTTTTACTGGGTTCCGCACAGGAGCATGCATACATTCAATTTATTCGCACACAGCCCAGCGGCATTAGAAAAATGGTTCAAGTTCCATGAAAAATTTATTTCGGGGGCATTATGGCTGTAACAGGAATCAACCGAATAGACGAATTGACATTGAATCTGACATGCCCCAACCGCATACAGGCTTCCGTTATCGAAAGCAAACTCTACGATTTTGCGCGGAACGATTTAATGGAATCGCTTGACAAAGTAATGAAATCGTTCGCCCCCGAAGATGACATCATTTTAGACAGGATTGCCATCGACCTCGGGACCGTTCCAGCAGAAGATTCTCTAAAGCACATTCTCCAGAACTTATCAGACGAACTGGAACACGCCTTGCGCGCTCAACTACTCGAAAAACAATGCGAACCTGTCGCAAAAATTTTGCAGGAATCGTGCAGCCGTCGACTTTCGCTAGAAAAATCGGCAATACTCGAAAAAGAAATTAACAATCAAATTTCTGAATGGAGCCGAGAACACTCCGACGAAAAATTTGACCCGCTGCGTATTGCAGAAGTCATCTTAAAGCGCATCCAATCGCAAGCCCCAGGCCTAGACATCCGTCAAATCGCCTGTAGCGTTTTCGAACAGCTTAAGAAATTAGGCGAAAAGAAAAAGCCAACTCCCACAACGCGCATTCCGCTTGCAGGAGACTGCGGCATCGTATTGCTTGCACCTTACATTCCGATGCTTCTTGACAAGGCCGGCTGCACGGCCAACAAGGCTTTCAAAGACGATTCCAGCAGAGCTCTCGCTGTTTCGTTACTGAACTACACTGTTTACGGTTCCTACACGGTTCCCCCAACCGAGATATCGATTGCACAAATACTTTGTGGACTCGATCCCGCCATCGGTCCCGTAGAAGAATGCGAACTTTCTGAAGAGCAAAAAACACTGGCCAACAGCCTGCTGGCGGGCGTCATCGCAAATTGGAACGCTATAGGCCACTCGACTCCCGACGGACTACGCGCCTCGTTCCTCATCCGCCAAGGCACCCTAAACGACAGCGAAGAAGGCCCCCTGCTTACGGTAGAAAATTCGGCATACGATATTCTGCTTGACAAATTGCCATGGGGTTACTCCACCGTAAAGCTCCCCTGGATGAAAACACCGTTACATGTAAAATGGCGCTAGAGGTAAACATGGAAGACACCCTGAAAAACGAAATCGACTGGTGCCGTCAAATCATCGATTTGCGATTCGAACAGTATTTCTGCGCCGAAGACGACGAGCGTAAATTGCTGGATGTACACCTCTGCACACCACCGGAACCCGACACAGATTCTCCCTACGGCGAATCCATTTTACGCCTGCAGCTCAGTTTTGACGAACGCCTAATTCTAACGCTTGCGCTACTCCCCCACCTGTGTCCACAGGCACTCGACTCCTTTTTCTTGAACAACAAGGTACTTGGCAGGCCTTACACGGAATTCGGCGGATGGCACGGCAAAAGCCATTCGGGATTCCTGCCCACTTGCGAAACGGCGTTATTCTTACTCGCCGGAGACAATCTTGCGTTAAGGCTCCAGATCATGAGGCTTTTCGAAAACGACCAAAAACTTGTGTCGAGTCGACTTTTGCAACTGGAATACGGCGAACCCGGAGAACCCAAGAATTCAGCGGCATTGCGTCTATCTTCGGAATACCTAGAATACTTGACCACCGGTGTACAGAATAAGCCTGACTATAGCCTACATTTTCCAGCAAAGCGCATTACCTCTCGCCTAGAATGGGAAGACCTCGTTCTCGCCGATACAACTAGGCGCGAAATAAACCAACTAATCACCTGGATAAACCACTCCGAAGAAATTTTAGACGGTTTTGGGCTCCGCAAGAACCTCAAAAACGGCTACCGTGTACTCTTTTACGGGCCTCCGGGTACAGGCAAGACGCTGACAGCAACACTTATCGGGAAAAAACTAGGCATGGATGTCTACCGGGTAGACCTGTCGCAAGTTGTATCTAAATACATCGGCGAAACCGAAAAGAACCTCTCCAACATTTTCGACCAAGCCGAAAGCCGCAACTGGATTTTATTCTTTGACGAAGCGGATTCACTCTTTGGCGCAAGGACGCAGACCAACAACTCAAACGATCGCGCAGCCAACCAAGAAATTTCATACCTATTGCAACGAGTCGAAGATTTCCCGGGCATTGTCATATTGGCGAGCAACCTCAAATCTAACATCGACGAAGCCTTTTCTCGAAGGTTCCAGAGTTCGGTCTATTTCTCTATGCCCGATACAGATGAGCGTTTGACTTTGTGGAAAAATATCTTCGAAAAGACCCCGGTCGAAAACCGTGAAGAAATTTTCGAGTATTTTGCCGAGAAATATGAATTGGCCGGAGGCGCATTGACAAATGTAGCCCGATATGCGGCTATTTCAGCCATTATGGACAAACACGAAGTTATAAACAAATTAGATTTACAACAAGCTATTTCTAGAGAATTGCTTAAAGAAGGAAAAATTGCATGACAAACGTGTTTCGAAATATTACACGCATTTTAGCATTTTTACTGTTTACAACCTTGTATGCACACACCTGTGAGCTTTGCACCTACGAGGTTACTCCCGAAAACATCAAGAGCTATGAAACCGGTGGTAAGCTCAAAGACACCACCGAAGCGTTCAAAATTTTAGATAAGTACATCAACTGGTACTTCAATTCTCGCGACGACATGGCGCTGCAGCTATCGCAGGAACTAAAAGATTACCCCCATTTCTTGAAAACAGTCAACAACTATGTGCTAGAAACCTGGATGATGCGAGAAAAAATCATTAAGGAAGAATCTTGGCCCGACCCTATTGTAGACAAGGTTTGGCTCAACAAGGCGGGGATGGATTCACTCAAGAAATACATGGTTTTAGAGATACACGGCGACCTGTATTCAACTACCATACTCAAATTTTTAAACGAACTGCAAGGAGTGCGCTTTGCCGATTCACTACTTGCCCGCCGCTACGCATTAAGTCTTTTGGCCGCCTCGCTAGCCATCTGTTCTGACACAACTAACGCAGCATTCGCTATTTTCGATTCTGTTCTCTGGAATAAAGAAGAAATACAGGATCTTTTAAAACTTGTCGATAAAATAGAAACGCCACAATTTTCAAAGCCACCGACCTCCTCCAAGAAATCGACAAAAAAATCCACTGAGAAAAAATTATCAACATCGGAACACTTGACAAGGTATTTCAGCTGGTACCGAGGCCGAACCTGTAGCGACGAACGATGGTATCGCGTATTCACTAGGCTTGATACGCTCTACTCACACATATTTGAAGCCACTGTAAATGACGCCATGTTCCAAGACAAAGTCTTCGATGATACCAAGCCTATCGTATGGGACGACGCGGGCTGCGGTTGCAGTCACAAGGACCAGCTCAATGGGGACGTCATCGGCATATACCCCTATTGGTTCGCAGGCGACACCACCAAATGGGTAGACTTCAGCGCCATCACGCGCATTTCATTTTACGGATTGAGCGCCAACTCAAACGGTGTACTCCAAATGCCATCAGGAACTCGCGCCTTAACATACCTTGACAAAAAAGGGTTTTCCGATTTTGTATCGCAGGCGCATAGGCACTATGTCAAAATGGACTGGATTATCGAAAAATCCGATTGGAATGATTTGAAAAATCCTGAAAAGCTCAATGAGTTCTTCAACAAGCTCTCAGGCGAGATTAAATCTTTAGTAAATGTACATAACAATTCGCTTTTCCAAAGGATTGTAAACAAAATAAGTTTTTCGGGAGACGATTACGGTAACAGGGGCGATGGGATTACGTTCTATTTCAAGAACTACCCCACCGATTCCACGGCGACCTCATTATTCAATGAATTCTTTACCTCTTTGCATTCAGACTTACTTAAAAGTAACCCCAACATTTTCTTGAACATGATGGTAAACCGCCTCGACCTCACCGAAGATATATACGCACTCCGCATCGATTCCGGCGCAGTCAAGGGCCCCGAAGGCATCTACAGCTACACAAATTTTCGAAAAGTCATTACAGAACCCAAAAAAGAAAACGGCGACAACGCATCAACAGATGAAATTATAGACAACCTAAAAAACCTACTATTGGTCATCAACGAAGAGCCCCTTTCACGCAGCAAGCGACTCATCCACAGCGATCTGAGTTTGCAACTTAAAGGCGATAACAGACACATCGTCTTAAAAGCGCTCGCCCCCGTCATCTGGTTCGACAACCGCCAATGGGACCAGCTGAGCGACGACGCCACCTACTACAACGACTCTTACTACAGCCTAGGGATCGCCCCCTACGCCACCGACATCGGGGCAGATGAAATATGCGGCAATAAGGGTAACATCGGGGTATGCCTGAACGAATACTTCAAAAAAGACGACAAGGACATCACCTTCAGTTCCCAGATCCGCTCCGAAATTCCGTTCTTTTGCATGTACCGCTGGGCATTCCGCCTGTTGAACACCCTAATATACATCATGGCCATCGCTCTCCTACTGGGTTACTTCGGTTCGTGCACAGTGAGCGCATTCTTCGACAAGCATTTGGCCCTGCTCGTCAGCCTAGTTGTCATCCCGCCTGCATTCACCACGACCATCCTTGTGCTGTTCGACCCCGTGGCCACCTCGCTCGCCGGGACATTCCGATTCTTACCCATCATCGTGCTAGTCCTTTCTGTAATCACCGCATCACTTATAAAAATATACCGTAACGCCGACTTCCCCAAAAGGAAAATCAAATAACCACCAAGTGTCATCCTGAGCGAAGAACCGAAGGTTCGCAGTCGAAGGATCTCTACTTAAAGGAATACAACATGAACACCTACGCACAAAAATCCAAAACCACACAACGCTTTACCAACAACAACGCAGCCAACCTCATGGACACCTCGCTGCAAAACGCAAGCCTCCAACGCAAAGCAGACCTCATGGGGAATGCAATCCAGCGAGCCACCCTCGAAGAAGAGGAAGAACCCGCCCAAGGCAAGTTCATCCAGCGCGAAGCCATCCCCGAAGAGGAAGAACTCGCGTAAATGTCATTCCCGCCACCGAGCGGGAACCTCCTTCTCGTATAAAAGGACGTTCCCATGAATTCTACATACGCACAAAAGTCCTCAACCGTCCAAAAGGCCGCTGACACCAAAGCTGCCTCTGTCCTTGATTCGTCTGCCCAAAGCGAATCCCTTCAGCGCAAGGCTGACTTAATAAATGATGTAACATTGCATGGTGGTACTCTACAGTGTTTTACCGTTAGTGCAACTTTACGCACGAGTTTGCTCAAATATGGTGTTCCCAAAAATTTAATAGGGGCGATTGAAGCAAATCAAGGAATAGCGGCAGAAGATAGAAATTATGGTTGGACTCGTTTTACTTATAATGGTAATCGTGTTTACCATGTAACGAATGGTGCAGAAGGCGTTACAGTTTTTTATTGTAAAGATGCTACAGGAAATGCGGAAGTGTTGGGGATAGGATTTCATAATGATGAAAAAAAATATGAAAAAAAATACGGGACTCCATTATATAAATTAGATAAGTTTGTTTGTAAACGTGCTCAATGGGTAGGTTTGAAAGATGGGACTCTTTATTCAGGAAAAAAGAAGAATGATGTTATTAAATGGGATGACGTGTAATAAAAAGAATGTGTAATATTTGAAAATGCAAACGAAATACTCAAGAAAAAATAATATATCTCAAAGAATTGTTATTAATTCTTCTGCATCTGTTTTAGATAACTCCGCACAAAGCGAATCCCTTCAACGCAAGGCTGATATGGCTAACGCGGCCCAGCGAGTTGAAGCTCCACGACCGAATAACACGGGGATGCCGGACAATTTGAAGGCCGGAATCGAGAGTCTTTCTGGATTCTCGATGGACGATGTGCGTGTGCATTACAACAGTTCTAAACCCGCGACTGTGCAGGCGCTTGCATACACGCAGGGGACTGATATTCATGTTGCCCCCGGTCAAGAAAAATGCCTCCCGCACGAAGCATGGCATGTTGCCCAGCAAATGGCTGGCCGCGTTTCTCCAACCACGAATATTAACGGGATGCCGGTCAATGACAATGCTGCGTTAGAGCATGAAGCTGATGTAATGGGTGAGAAGGCGGTGCAATGTAAAGAGACTGATTTAAAAGGTTATTTCTCTAAAACATTGCAATGTACTAGTGGCTTAATACAATGTTTAAGAAACGTTGATTTGATTTGCGCAGCCGATGTTTTTTATGTTGTGAAAAGTGGAAGCAGTGATATTCCTGGTAAAGCAAAAGGAACGGGGTTTAATGACATCAATACGAAAGAAAACGTGATTAAAGTTTTTCAAAATGCTAGATTGAAAAATTTAAGCGAACTAAAAGCGGCTCAATCTGATGGAGATCGAAAGAATGTTTCTAATCCACCTGGAAAATGTGCTGAACCTCATGCTGTTGCGGATGCTCTAGTAAACGTTGGTCTAAATTTTGGAGTTGATTTAAGTAATGATGGTCATTTGCCTGAAAACGTCTCTATTCAAAGTATTATCGTTAGTGATGCCGTAGTGAGAAGATATAAATATAAAGAAGAGGGTAAACGAGATATTAATCAGGTTTTCAATAAATATGAAGGTGAAGATATTTCTAAAGACCCTGAAGTTCTTACATATGAACGTTGCCCAACATGTAAACAGTGGATCGATGATGATGGATGTGTAAGAGATTTTTATTTACAAAAAGATGAAGCACCTCCTGAAGTTGATTTTTCGGAACCCAATTTTGTTAAGAAAGTTGTAAAAAAAATTAGTGATACAGCTTTTCATAATGTTAGATTTTTGAATTCTCAGTTATCATCTCTTGAACCGTTTTATTCAGAACTTCCAGTTATAGAAAAAATTGATAGTGATGGAAGAATTAAATCATGCAAGGGTGAAAAAGAACAACTTGTAGCAGATATTCCAAGGATAATTTCTAGTGATGATGAGATAAAAGCTATAGATGAAAAAAATGGTTTACGAACTGTTATTAAGAAAAAAATGTTAAAAAGAAGAATTGAAGAAAAATATGGAACCAAAAAAAATAGATCTTTTAAATAAAGCTATTAAATGTGTTGATGATATAGCTGCTGTTGAAAAGAAGTCTCGTGCGGTAATAACTTTGTTACAGCAGTAAAAAAGAAGACGTGCCCCTCCCCACACACCATGTAAATTAGATTGCATATTATTCCTTTGCCAATAGCCCCAAATATACTGAAATGTATAGGAATAATTGCGACAAAGGAAAACAATAATCTTGATTCTGTAAAGGTAAATATTGAAAAGGATGCTTTACTATGAGTTCTGCATACGTACAAAAGGCCTATCCTGTCCAAAAGGCGGCTGACTCCAAATCCACCTCTGTCATTGATTCGTCCGCTCAAAGCGAGTCTCTCCAGCGCAAGGCTGACATGGCGAATAACGCTACTCAACGAGCGGAGTCTCCGCGACCGAATAATACGGGAATGCCTGATAATTTGAAGGCCGGAATCGAGAGCCTTTCTGGATTCTCGATGGACAATGTGCGTGTGCATTACAACAGTTCAAAACCTGCGACCGTACAGGCACTTGCCTACACTCAGGGGACTGATATTCATGTTGCCCCCGGTCAAGAAAAATACCTCCCGCACGAAGCATGGCACGTCGCTCAGCAAATGGCTGGCCGTGTTTCTCCTACAACAAACATCAACGGAATGCCTGTGAATGATAATGCTGCACTAGAGCACGAAGCTGATGTGATGGGGGGAAAGGCGGTGCAAATGAAATCAGACGAAAGCAAGACTGTGCAAAGAGCTACAATATGGAATGGAGTGGTACAAAAGATTGATCCTACAGGTTATTATTATCACATATGTTCAAAACCTTTAGAAAAGCCAATAAAACCAAATTATTATATGGATATAGGGGGGCGTAAAGATAGAGGCGATGACTTAGGCCCAGGATTCTATATGGGTGATTTTAATTTTTTGAGCCACTATTGCCTCAACGAATTTATTTCGGATCCTGATCTACCTGCAATACATATTTATTATATAAAACAAGATTTGACAACATCAAACATTGAGGATTTTACACTAAAAGAAAAAACGGGGTTCGATCCCGATGAGTTGTTTCAAATCGCGATGCAATTAGGATTTTGTTATACAGATGAAAATAATGTTGACGATAACCAAAGGCCGTTGGACTTATTAGCCGAAGAAGAAACGGAGAAATTAGACGAACAAAAAAAGAAAGAAATAGACGAACAAAAAATGGAGAAATTTGAAAAATGCGTAAACAAAATTTGTGGAGACAAAGATGTAAAAAAATAAATACATTTTTCACAGAAGCCAGGAAAAAAGCTATCTGGAAAGGATTTATTAACGATGTTGATCAAAGTTATATTACCCTTAAAGAAATAATTGCATTTTTCCACGGAAAAATAGATCCAAACGACGAAGAAATATTGGCAAATAACTTGGAAGCTAATTTACCGGAAAAATTTAACACCAAATCTACCGATTTCCAAAAGCGTCTCGAAACAGCTAAAACGATCATTCACAACACATTACGTACATTTTCCATGCAAGATTTTGATTCTTTTTTACAACGAAAAATACGTTATGAATACAATTCTTTGAAATGGGGAGAAGTCAAGCCAATACAAATAGCAATCCGTGCAGGCGCATCCGAAACTTTACTTAAGGATATTAAAGAAAATTATATTACAATTTTTCAAGACGATTTAATACCTAAGCAAAAGAGATCAACAGATAAGGGAACTAAACGGGAAATAATAACGAAAAACTTAAAAGAGAAGATAGAAAAGAAGATAGAAGAGAACCTAATGAAGAAGGAAACGGAAGATTCTAGCAAAAAGAAGAATTCAACTCCGTAATGGCAATGGCCAATAAAAAAAGGCAACTTATGAATACCACATACGTACAAAAAAACTCTACCGTCCAAAAGATTGCAGACTCCAAAGTCGCCTCGCTTTTTGATTCATCTTCCCAAAACGAATCCCTCCAGCGCAAGGCCGATATGGTCAACAGCGCTGTCCAGCGTGCAGAAGCCCCGCGACCGAATAATACGGGAATGCCAGATAATCTAAAATCAGGTATTGAAAGTCTTTCAGGTTTTTCCATGGATAACGTGCGTGTGCATTACAATAGTTCTAAGCCCGCCACAGTGCAAGCACTCGCCTACACGCAAGGCACCGACATTCATGTAGCGCCCGGTCAGGAAAAGCACCTGCCGCACGAAGCGTGGCATGTAGCGCAACAAATGGCCGGCCGTGTATCCCCCACCACGAATATCAATGGTATGCCAGTAAATGACAACGCCGCATTAGAGCATGAAGCCGATGTCATGGGAGAAAAGGCTTTAGAAACGAATTCCAATCCACTCCAATTAAAGAATAGGGATACTTCTTCAAAAGCCCTTCAGCGTTTAAAAACTGTATTGTTGAACGGAAATTCAACAGAAGAATTTGAAATAGGTTTTATTTTATTCGGATCTAGCAGATATGCTCCAGCGGGTAATCAAAGAGCTAACATCAGTAGAGATAATCCTGCTTTTGCCGGTATAATTAATGCTGGACATACTATGTTACATGGTTTAAGCCCTAATATTATGTTTAGTTATGGTTTTTGGACCGACAACATGAATGCAAAATTGGGGGCGGCTTTTAAGAAACAGATGGATGCTGACAAAGATAAAACAACTGGTGTTGTCGGCGAATATCGAAATGACACCCATTTATCGATGATTATGCAACCAGAAGAAATAAGAGTTGTTGTACGAGTATCGAAAGAAACATTCAATAAATGGCTAGAATTCGTCACTTCCGACAAGGGAGTCGTACGCTATACATTCCATCCGGGATACTCAAATGCAGGGCATAGATACGGCTTGGATAATTGCGTGTCTTTTGCTTTTTTGCAAATGACGCAATTTATAAACAACAATGAAAAAGAACTTAAAAAACAACATTTAGACGCTCAGCGCAACAATCAAAGATTAGAAGCTTGGCGCAAGAGGCAAGATTTAGACGCTTTGTACAAGATGCAAGATTACATACGGGCTTTTCAGGCTAAAATGCAGGATCGTTATAAAAAGACCCGTAATAGATCTGGACTCCAAGGTGTACTTATGGGCGTAACAAATGTTTTTGATGTAGGCGCAACCGAAGATCCTATTTTAAATGCATTTGATTTTAGTGGAGATTTGAGAGAAGATGATGACGTAATGGACCGCCCTGAATATAAACTAGCAGATGCCTATACAGGCCTTATTTATGGAGATGTAATAAAAGAAATGGCCGAGCAAGACTGTCGTAACATGATCGTTCAACCTATTCGTAGCAACGTCGAAAAATTTGCCAAACGTAGAATTCGGTTGTCGACACATTCTCGCTTTAAAACCCCGTACGATCATAAATTATTGTCTGCTTACGTTAAATTGTATACGAGTATATATCTAAAATTTTATACAGATACGATAAAAGAAATGGCTAAACAAGACGGTCGCGACATGAGAGTTCGACCTATTTATAACGATGTCGAAAAATTCGCTAAAGGACGAATTCGGTCATTGACTCATTCTCGCTTTAAAATTCTGTACGATCATAATTCCCCTTCTGTTAAATTGTATATAGATACATATTTGGAATTTTGCAAACAAATATCGAAAGAAGAAAGAGAAAGAAAAAGAAGACAAGATCGCGAAAATAAAATGCGAAGACAATTCTCTATGCTAGATTCCGAGGATTATGAAGATTGAGATGAGCAGAAAAGTGATTGAAAATATTTTAAGGGCAAGATTATTTTTGAATTTTAGGAAAGTGTAAATCAAGCCATATCTTCGTCTATCAATTGATTCCTTAGTAAAAACAAGCTGTTCACCAAATCTAATGCACAGCCGTTGAACGCTTAATGACTAGATTGTCAGCCCGCCCCACCATATTCTCCATATTAACGTCCCTTTTTAAAGAAGGCGCGTTAATACGTTCTTTATTCAAGACCTTAAAGAAAACGTGTTGAGCTGTTACTATTTGTAAAATAAGTAATAGCGAATTACACTAACAATGTGTATACAATAACATACAAATTAAAACAACGAACAGCAAATTGTTCGCCACACAATATTATTTTATTTGCAATTCTGGAATTTGAATATATATTCGTTTATAGGTTAACCTATGCAATTTGTACAACGTGAAAAAGAAAAAAAGAACCTGATAGATGCATATCAGGCCATGCGTCAGTCCGGCCGCCAACAACTGAGATTCGTCATAGGCGAAGCTGGATCTGGGAAAACAGTCCTGATAAACCAATTCCTCGATGAAATTTCCGCTACCACAGACCAGACGCTTATTGTTTCAAGTAGCTGTAGTGTACAGTCCGACTACAATATACCCTACCAGCCGTTCAAGGAACTGCTCAAGCAGTTGCTGAAAGATGTCGACGAAGAAGATTCCAAAAAAGAAAAGTTCAAGGAAGTTTTCCGTTTCTGCGCCAAGACGGTATTTGAGCATGCTCCCGACTTGTTGGGGAACTTCATTCCTGGAACGGCAATCATTTCTGCGATAGGCCAGAACCTTTTCCAGGATAAAGACAAAGAGCCCGCGCACTCCATAGACGAGTCAAAAATTGTCGTGCAATATGTTGATGCCGTATGCTCCATTGCCGAGAAATACCGTTTGGCATTGATAGTGGACAATCTTCAATGGATAGACCCGTGAAAACCTCCCGAACCTATTGAATAATCTGCAAATGCCACAACTCAAGCAATCTATCAAGAGCGTAAAAACTCTCAGCGACACAAGGGTTCAGATTTTTCAATCCATATCAACACTCACACTCTCGATCCTAAAAACTTATCCCCGTTCAAATGAATCATGTGTTCCGGCATTTCGGCAATCCACACTTCGGTATCCCAAGCTAAATCAGCAGCAAACTTTTTATAGGTTGCAAAGTCAAGTCGCTAAGTTCAACAATCCTCTTTGGGTCCATCGGTCCTACTGATGTAACGACCTCCACAAAGAAAAGCCAGTTCTTTTCTTCGTCATAAAAGACGACATCAGGCATTTTGTCATGCAAAGTAATAGCAAAGCCTAGCTTCTTTAGTGTTTCAACATCTTTCACTAAGTCTTTTTCTGTGGTGTCGCCCACATATAGACATTTAGAGCTTGGAGCAAAGCTTGGTGCAAAATTTTCAATAATTCCTGTTTCTCGGGAACGCCTAGCGCAATCAAAATATTACGAATTTTATCAACATTGTTCATGCGCAGGCCTCCTGAAGGATTTCATCACAGTTTTTTTCCGAAAAATCTTTGCTCTTTATAAGCATTCGACCCATTTCTTGAATCTGAAGCAAGTTCGGAATAGGCATAGAATTTACTTCGGTTGAATTGACCTGAGTTGAACATTTCAAAATTCTATAGTATGAATCATAAAGGGTTGAATTGAACAATACATACAGCCCTATGCATTAAATAAACAGTCACATTTTATCTATTTTTGCGATATCATTTTTCGTTGGAGAGAATATGAAAAGTTTCAAATTTCTTGCGATGTTACTCTTTTCCGCTCTTGTATCAAGTGCATGGGCAACAAACAAGACTCTTTCCGGCAGCGAGAGCTATGAGGCACAGGACGGTGACGTGCTGACAGGTTTGACATCGGGCACGGTGTCGATTGCCAACGGAGCAAAGATTACGCTAAGCGATGTTACCATCAGCGGCGGCATCGTATGCTCTGGAACAGCGGAGATTACCCTCGTCGGCACGAACAGCGTGAGTGGAGCAACAAATATGGCGGGCATTCAGGTCGGCGGTTCAGGCACTACGCTCACCATCAAGGGCAACGGCTCGCTGACGGCAAACGGTGCTAATAATTCCGCAGGCATCGGTCTGAGCCGTGCTTGGAAAGTGGACGCTACGGGTGGCGATATTGTCATCGAGGGCGGAAACATCACGGCGACTGGCAAAGGCATGGGTGCTGGTATCGGTACGGGCGTAAGTTTTGGTGATGATGCTAATCATACGGCTACAATCGGTAACATCACCATCAAGGGCGGAACGGTAACCGCAATAGGAGGAACAAATCAATTCTTTCCAGGCTGCGGTATCGGAAAAGGTGGTGCTTATTCCTATGGCAACACAGTTGTCGGTACGGTGACAATCACCACAGACATCGACCTCGTGGATGCATCGAGCATCAGCGAGATTGTAACATACAAACACGGTGAGACTGATGTGACCTCAATCGCCAGCGACTACTTTACTATCAACGAGGACGGAAACCGCCGAATTATCGTACCAAAGGACGATATCGATTACAACGTTACTATTGATGAAGAAATCACAGGCGGCACGGTGACGACGGACAAGACCACAGCAAAGGCTGGCGAGTTAGTTGCTCTGACCGTTACCCCAGAGTCAGGCTACGTTCTGCAATCGCTCACTGTTAAAGATGCATCGGATAATGATGTGTCCTTGTCAAACAGAGAATTTGTCATGCCAAGGGGCGGCGTGACTGTAAGTGCTACCTTTATCCAGACCACAGCGGCATTCGACGAAGCAACAGGCGTGCTGACGTTAAATGGCAATGTTGATGCAGACGAGGTAAAAGCATACGGAGCAATAATAGGTGACTATGGTGCCATTGTCAAAGAAAGCCCTGTAACTTCTGTTGTCTGCGAGCCGGGAACGGTGCTGCCTGCCGATTGTTCAGAATTGTTCTTGAATTATACTAATTTAATTACCATTGACCTGAGTAATGCCGATATATCAGGTGTTACCAATATGTCCAAAATGTTCGGATCGCGGAGTCTTACCACTATCTATGTCAACAGCGCATGGAGTATGGAAAACGTGACATCTTCCGATCAGATGTTCTATGGCTGTAACCTATTAAGAGGCGGCAACGGATCGAGGTGGGAAGATGTTCGAGTTGCTGTTTGGGAAAGCAACGGCAATGATCTCAAAGCAGCCAAAGCCAAAGCCAGCCGAAGCAGCTATGCCATTATCGACGGGAAAGGCGGACACCCGGGGTATCTGACCGTTAAGCCAAAACAGACACCATCTGCCCCGACTGCTAATGTTATTACCTATACAGGAGAAGCGCAGGAACTTGTCTCTGCCGGAGACGGTACAATGTTGTATAGCCTCGACGACGGTATTTATTCTGCCGAAATTCCGACAGCAACAGCTGCCGGAACCTACACCGTACATTATAAGGTGGACGGCAGTGACAACTGGAATGCCGTGATTGCGCAGACTGTTGAAGTGACCATCGCCCCGAAGGCCTTGTCCATTACCGCAAAGAACAAGACAATCGCCTACGGTGATGAACCTGCAAACGACGGCGTTGAATACGACGGCTTTGTCGCTACAGACAATGAAGATTCATTAAACGGCACGCTCGTCTATAGCTTTGATTACAAGCAATATGACGAAGTCGGCAAATACACTATTACGCCAAGCGGCCTGACTTCTGACAACTACGACATTACTTTCGTCGATGGCGAGTTGACTGTTGAACAGAAAAAACTCACCGTTACGGCCAAGAACGACACGATTACCTACGGCGATGAACCGCCAAATGCTAGCGTTGAATACAGCGGCTTTGTCGGCGAAGAAGATGAGTCGGTTTTGAACGGAAGTCTAGCTTACGAATGCAAGTACGATAGGGGTGGTGCTGCTGGCAAATATGATGTTACGCCGGGTGGTCTGACGGCCGAAAATTACGACATTGAATTTGTTACAGGG
>NZ_FRAY01000016.1 GCF_900142475.1 Fibrobacter sp. UWH4 | reverse complement strand
ACCTACGACTGCGAGAAGGAATGTTCCCGCTCGTGGATGCGTACGCCTCGGTCAGCGGGAGGGGCAGACTCGGAAATGAATATATAAATTTTTCGCAAAGTGTGCAATAGGGGAAGGTGGGATGCTCATTCGTAATCACGGCAGACACCATCGACAAAGGTTAGGATTAAAGAGCCCCCTTTGGGCAAGACATTTTTCTAGAAACAGCTTTATATGCAAGAAAAATCCGGCCCCGTTTTTAAGGGGACCGGATTTTTTAGAATTCAATAAATATTTTACCAATGATGGAAAGAAACACTTCCGCCATTCGATGACGTTACTGTTATCGTACAATTATCGGAAGCATTCAAGCCAATGTCTCGTTCATACCATTGATCCCACGCATTAAAGGTTTCCGTATGATCCGTCCCACTACAATCCGAATATGTTAACGTGATTGGATTTCCACTCCAATGAGCGATTCGTAACTTTGTTGCATAATCCCTATGTTCCAATGTTAAGGTGTACGTCGTCCCTGCAGTCAAAGTCACATCAAGCTGTTTCGCTTGATTATTTCCCGCAACAGTTCCTAGCGAAGCCCATGTGACATAATCTACAACAATGTCGCATTGATCTGTATTCGTTCCACTATATTCATTTTCAACAGTTACTCTATAAGTTCGCTGACCCGTCATATCAGGAGCGGTAAACCCCTCCATCTGTCCACCGGTATAGTTCTTTGTCGTATGGTTTACAAGATCTCGAGCATTCGTATAATCATAAATGCTGTATGCACAACCGGTGTCGCATCCCACAATAGATGTGGGCGCCAACTTTACAAGACTGCCTTTTTGCTGCGTGACCGACTCAGGACATGTCAAATCAGGGGCTGACGGCGTAAAGTTCACAAAATTTGTACAACTAGCCGGGGCATTTTCGCAAGTACATGAAACAGACAACTTCTGCGTTTGTCCTGTTGCGTCAATAGTCCAGGTCTTATCCAGATTAAAATACTCCGATGAACCCGCATTAGCAAAGTTGCAACTATAGCAGTTTAACCCATCAACAGCCTTGCTGACAGAATATGTGAACTGGGTATTAGCAGCAGGTGTTGCAGTAGACACTTCGCATTTCAAAGCATTTACAACATTAATGGTCTTTCGGCACAACTCATGTCCATTATATTCCACCGTATACACATGACTTCCCAAAGTTGCAGGAGCAACTATATTAGACATATTTGTAGATTGCGGCTGGCTTTCAGTTCCAACATTTGCCGAGATAGTGCCGACATTCGATCCATCAAGATTTAAATCAAACGACTGGCCCCCTAAGTAGCCGGGTCCTACAATATTAGTCACATCCAGTTTCATATACGGATAACTTGCCGTCACCGAAGTAGCTTCAGTTGTAATGTTCTGCGGGAAATTCGAAAACTTACAGGATGCGCTCACCAAATTCGAGACATCAACTTCACCCGTACAGTTACTCACATAAATGCTGCTTATCGCACATGTAGAAGGAACATTACTGATATTGATCGTTTCTTGAGGATTGATAGCGCCACTCCAGAAACCACCATTATCCAATGTAATCAACGCACCATTAATCTGAATGTTTTCATTACCGCAATTTGATTCAATCTGCGCGTTCGAGCACGTTTTCCCTGTATAGAAATCAAAGCATCCATCTGAATATCCACCCGTTTTTGAAATCGTCTGGTTATCATTAGAAACCATTGTTTTATCTTCTTGAGTACATACGTTTGCACTATAAGTAACCTCGAAGGAACAAGGTGTAGCAGAATTTCCATACATATTTACCAATCTGAAAGTATATGTTTCTTCTGCCAGTTGAGTTTCTGCGGCTTGTCCCTGGAATGTCGCTCGGATATGTCCTCCATTTACAACGCCGCTTCCATAAGCAACAACGGTATCACCTGTCGCATCCGCCCCAATCTTAGGACGGGTCAGGGAATAGAAGCAACCATTCGAGCAACCAGAATAACTCGGCGCCAATATGGTCATAAACGAGCCATAAGCACTCGTCACATCACTTGGGCATGTTATCGAAGGAGCTGTAACCGTAACAGTCTGATTACATGAAGCGTTTGGAGTACCCGTCACATCCCAAGTGTAACTATGGGTTCCCGCCGTTTCTGGAGTAACTGTCCTGTATATTGTATTGGCGCATTGCACAGACTGGTTATCAAAAGTAGCACTTGTACAAGACCCGCCATAACTACCACTAAACGAAACCGATTCTCCTAGATCGATTTCATATTTATTTACGGAGCACGAAATCGTATTCGCAGTAACAAGTGTTGCCGAACAGAGTGCACGCGAATCGTTTTTATACAAGGTATAGACATAAGTTCCTGGCGAAGTCGGGGCACTAAAACTAATTGAAGTCTGATCAACAACATCAGTATATGTTCCCACATCTTCTACAGAGGGACTTGTTTTCTTCAGCGTCGCAGAAGGCACCGATGCCGCATTCTTAATGTTATCCACATAGAACGTAACATCCGCTCCAGATGTCGTATAGTTATTCGGCATAAAGTAGCAAGTCGCTTCAATCTGCGGTTCAGAACTACTGTACACATCATAACTTGAATACGGCGTCGTCGAAGAGGAACTTACAACAGATACACTAGACGAAGACGAACCACTCGAAGAACTCATTTCCTCGATAATGACATCACCGTACTCGCCAACAACCACATAGAAGTAGTTCCATTGTAAGTTCGTACTTGAAGGAATAAACTTACATCTATAAATACCTCTAGACAATGTTCCTAGGACCGTGGAAGAGGGAACGCCCGCATCGCATTGCGTAGTTCCAGAAATCGTCCTTTTGGTAGGATCATTCAAAACCCTAGCCTGATAGAAGTTCGCAAGCTTCAATGTACCCAAATCCATATCCTTGGGCAAGTAAATCAAACGTGGCATCACAATCACGCTCGAATCCACTTTTTGAATCGTATCTGCAGAAGGAGTTGCATCTGTTATCTTGAATTCTTCATTCTTGTATTCGGATTCCAGCTTCACCTTCAAGCGAGGCGATGTCGCCACAAAATAGGGATCGGTTCCACCATAATCTGTGGGATCTTCGGGTTCGCCCGCACTACTGCTCGACGATGTCACTGTAGTACTGCAGCCCCCATGGTTATTATCGTTTTTGCATATAATATTTGCACGGGACAATGCGGCAACCAGTTCTTCATTGAAGCGAATTTTCATAGTCTGGGTAGCTCCAGCCCTGTGACAATCCGTCAAGTAGATTGTCCCGTTCAATGTACGATCATGCATCTGCAGATTCTTCAAATCGTCTTCACTATACAAGAAGTAATTCGAAGGATACCCCGAGCCTTCGGTGTTCGCATCCGTGCTTATAATGCCATTATAGCCCGAGGGAAAGTAAATAATCGCCATCGACGATTCAGTCATTTTGGGAAGTGCGATCTTTTGCGTTCCCTCGCCATCAATTATGATGATGAACTTTCCATCCAGGATTGCAGAGCCAGCATCAGACCATTGGGGATTCGTGAACTTCAAAAGCAGCCATTCACCACCATACAATTCGCCGTACTCCTTGGCAGTTTCGTAACAATCGCTCATCTGATGCCAGTTGTTACTCCAAGATTGCCACAGAGAAGCGTTACAATGTTTATTCGACGCATTAGAATGCATATAGACACTACTGGTCAACAGATTCTTGTTAAACTGAAGTGGGTCTTCTATATGCGTACCCGTTCCACACCCTTCACCCGTATTTTCCGTTGTAATTCGATTGGCATAATCCGCCATCATATTAGCCCCCCAGCCACTTGTATCCGGAATAGCCGTGAGGTAATCCCCATTTACCTGAACAAATATTTCATCGCGATATATATTATAGAACGGCATTCCCCACATTCCTATCGGCATTCCGCCATAAATCTCAGCATTTTTAGCAAATATGGCACCTTCATTCGATGTCGGAGCGCAATGCAGTTTATTACAATAAGTGTTTCCTGGAAGTCCTTCGCCCAAAGTCGTATAGTTGCTCACATATGCCCCACCCCATGCTTGGTAACTATACATGTTCAGAGCCTTCACCTTATTCGGCACTTCGGTCGAAATACCCCACTCAGTCCACTTTGAATAATTAGGATCGAGCATACCATCAGCAGTACTGATTCTATGCAAGCCAGGCAAAAAGACTTTTGTACCGGCAGTACCTATTCTAATTTTTTCGGACACCGTATAGCGAGCATGCGAACCGGTATTAAATCCACCCGGCACAAAGACATTTCCGTTCAGATACATCATATAAATCTGATTTGTAAAATCATCACCATTGGCATGGGGGAACATAAATTTCTTGTTGTCTTTAATTACGGTATTTCCGCCTACGATAATCGGATAAGCAGACTTGTGACGAGGCAATTCTACATCGCCCTCTGTCGAGAGATTATTGCCAACAGTAAGACTTCCGCCCGCGCCCGTTCCGCAGAAAAAGCCCTCTTTATCAGAACCGGTTATATCAATCCCGTTTTTCACATACAAGTCTCCATCAAAGGTATTATTACCATTTGCATAGAGTTTATCTTCGATATAGGTATCTTTAGTTACATGAAGGCCCGTACAACTTTTCAAAGAACCCTTCACAAACAGGTCTCTAATAGTGGTACTCGAGTTCACGTTGAGCGTACCGGTAACCACCAAGTAGCTATCCACGTTCACCATCGTATTAAAGGATGCATCGCCGTTGATAATAGCCGAGTTCACGTCAAACGAAATCTGATCATCTGCACCACCGAAAAAGCCTTCATGGAAATCAGCGACTTTTTCTTTGGACGGAATGACGGCCTGGTACAAGCCATTAACGTTAAGCATCGCCATTTGACTATACTTAGATCCATCACGCGAAAAACCTATCGAAACGATTTTCAATTTATAGGGATAGCTTTGAACATCGGCACCGACTAAATAGACACTGAATTTTTTGACGTTGTCTGAAGAAGTGATGTTCTGAAGAACACCATCCATCAGCAAACTTTTCGGTCTACCATCGGAGTTCTTATTTTGAAAATACTGCGTCAACAAGGCACCAGCATCATCGGCATTATGTTCCAGCCAGGAGCGGGCCGTTTCTAAACCCGCCTGGGAAGCCTGATACGCCTCGGACTTTTTCAGTTCTGCAGCAGAGGATTCCCCCATGTGGGAAATCCACTTGTAAATAGCCGTTGTCGCAATGGTCGCAACCATCATGATCAAAAGAACCGTAATCAAAGCAACGCCGCGCTTTGTCATGGAATCTATTTTATTTGAAACTGCCATAACCAATTTCTCCTATTCCGTAGCAGTCGCCTTCACGCCATTGCTAGGAACATGAATTTCTGTTTTAAGAACGCTTTTTTCGCGATGGCGATTGATTTCCATGCGAATCATAAACGCCTTAACAAGTTTTTTTTCTTCGGGATCATCGGGATTGTAGCTATAAAATCCAGCACCTGTCGGGAAATGATAAGTTTCCGCCAATTCCTTTTTCACGTGGAATTTCTTTATCGATATGGAGCCCTGATCTGTCAGAGGAGAATACAAGGCAATCGTAAAGGCTAGGCACGCTTTTACAGGAGCCGTTCCCGCCACCGAGAACTTTCCGTATCGGTACTGAGTCGCATTCATGCTTGTCGGAGGGTAAATCATAAAGTCGTTCACTTTTGCCGTCGCTATTCGCGACCCGTCATGCTTTTTACGCAACCCCAAAGCGAACAAATCTTTACCCGGCTGGAACAACCGCATGTTATTGGTCATATAACTCAAACGGAATTCAAACGAATAGACGTCTCCAGGCTTAAAGGTGAACTCATAGCACTTCGTCTTCCAATCCTCAGAGCCAATTGGGCCAGCAGGGGTTTCAGCAATCTCAGCCACATAGAGAGATGTCACATTGTGGACAGAAACAGGCGTTTCTGATTCACTAAAGTTCGTTTCCATATTGGAAACCGTAATCGTTTCGCCACCATCTGTAGGCGACACAGAGCCCACAAATCTATACAATTTTCCCGAGGCAACATCGGCAAGGTTGCCAGAACGAGGCAGCAATCTAAACCGAATTTCCGAAGAAGAAGAGGAACCTGGTTCCGGGAAAATTATGCCGTCTTCGCCAAGGACTGTAGAAGAAGATGATGCCCCCACTTCTGCAGGGCCCGGAATAGAAGGCGTTATAAAAAATTTGCTAACATCTTCAGCAATGGTAACTTCTACAACATCATCCTTAGGACAATCCCCCGTTCCCGTTCCAGATATCGTTTTACACGAACGAATTAGAGTTCCGGTACTATCACTTACATTATAATTCCGCAACGACCAAGTAACTTCCTGGACACCGATAAAGGCTCCGCTTTCATTATAGGCCATCTTCCTAAATCTTAAGGAATCGCCCGAGCGTTCTTCTTCGGCTTCTCTAATCAATTCATACGACGAAGAGTCGACGACACTCACACTAGGGCCAACACTCATAAACACATTGCTGTCTATATGGAACGTAGCAATACCGCTAACATCCTCTTTCCAAGACTTAGTTCCCATTTGAGCGAGATCTTCTTTCAGCAATCCGGAAATATCATTCGACTGCTCTGCCGCCGTAATCATATTACGGGTGCGCACATTGAACTTTGTCGCATCAACAAAAGCTTGGCCCGCCACAAGAACGATAACCCCAATAACAGCCATGTAAACAAGCAGTTCTACGAGGGTAAAACCTTTTTTCATCTGATCACCCCCGTCAAAGAAACCATTTGCACAGAACTCTTAAAGGGCCACTGGACCTTAACATCCAATCGTTTGGCATAGACATGCGTTTCATTACGAAGGTCGGATGTTTCCTGGCTTACATACCCTTCGTCTGTAACACACAAGCAAACACGATAATCAACACGCATCGTATGTTCGACTAACCCAGGAGACCCTTTCCATTCCATTTGATGGTTAATCTTCAACGCATAGATCTTCTTATCCGCATCGGGTTCATTATTACAGGCCACCGCCATATAAGGGCCTTCTGTAACGCAGCGGCTACCTGTATTCCCTTCAGGCAGTTCAACCGCAGTCAAGCCAACGGCATTGAGAGAATCCATCACGTTATGAGCCACGGCAACGGCACCGTCTCTACCTCGAATGCGCAACAGTGTATCCCTGTTGCCCGACTGGAAATTAAGGAGCGCCACCAACATTATTCCAAGAACCGCACTTGCGATCAGTGCTTCTACAATACCGACCCCTCGCTTATTATTTATTGATGAGAAAACCATGAGGCGCCTCCGTCAAAGCTAATAAGTGATTGAAAGCTATTTTTCGCTTGATTCTTAACAACAGCTGCAAGTCTAGAATCATTGATTTTAACAACAAGAACACCTTCTTCTGCAGTAGGATTCAAACCAATCTTGGGTATAAAAATCACAGCCGTCTTTGTCCAATCTTTGGGAGTTTCTTTAAAACCACCTACCGCAGCACTTAAACTCGACGGTACAGGTGGCGTTATATAAGAATAATCCTGGTCAAATTTTAAACGACGAAGAACAGGAAAATCACTCAATGATCCACCACATTGCGAATTAGCGGTATTGTATTTACGCAGCTGCAGTTCATCAACCACAAGCACAATACAGAGCGAATCGGACCGTTGCTTTGTCAGGGTTGAGGCCTGGAAGAAAAAGGCCGACAATTCCTCGACAGCACCCCTAGCACGATTATTGGCCACGGCACTCGACAAATTTGCGACACCCATAGCAGAAAGAAGTCCGATGATGGATACCACCACGAGAACCTCAACTAGGGTAAAGCCCGCCTTCAAACGACTAGCAAAAAACATAATTCAATCCTTACACAACTTCGTCCCAAAGATAGTTCAATGATGCGGGAGACATCCGGATACGCGCATCAACAGCACGTCAAAAGAGTCATCACCAACATACCGAACTTAAAATAACTTTTTTTTTACAAAATGGCTCAAAATTTTTAAAAAAACAACCATTCCTTGCGAAATTTGGCAAAAAAGGGCCATTTTATGCCTCCAGGGTTAATTATGTAACAATTTCGTAGTATATTTTAGGGACTATGATTCTTGAAGACATCAAAAAATACCCTGACGGAATCGCCAACGTTTTCAGGAGATTCCCGTTTGACCAGTTATTCTTACTCACAGCCTTACTGGCGAAAGAGAGCTGTTCCTAAAATAGGGCGAAACGGCCTCCACTATTTTTTTATATTTGGGCGCGAACGGCGCATGTTGCGTCGCATTTAACCGGAGGCTAAAATGGCTCTACAGTTCTACAACACCGCATCGCGCAAGAAAGAAGTATTCACTCTCCCGGAAGGCGTTCCCGCCGTGCGCATGTACTGTTGTGGCCCGACGGTGTACCATTTCGCCCACATCGGCAACCTCCGCACCTACATTTTCGAAGACTTTTTGGTCCGTACGCTGAAGTACTACGGCTACAAGGTGAACCACATCGTGAACATCACCGATGTGGGCCACTTGACCAGCGATGCGGACTCCGGCGACGACAAGATGGAAAAGGGCGCCGCCCGCGAAGGCAAGTCCGTCTGGGACATCGCAAAGTTCTACACCGACGCGTTCATGGCCGACTGGCATCGCTTAAACATTCAGGAACCGACCCGCTGGACTCCTGCCACGCAGCACATCCAGGAACAGATTGAACTGGTGAAGACCCTGGAAGAAAAGGGCTACACCTACCGCACCAGCGACGGCATCTACTTCGACAGCCTCAAGTTCCCGCGCTACGCCGACTTTGCTCGCCTGGACGTGGAAAACCTCCGCAAGGGTAGCCGCATCGACATGGGCGAAAAGAAGAATGCCACCGACTTTGCTCTGTGGAAGTTCAGCCCGAAGGACAAGAAGCGCGCCATGGAATGGGACAGCCCGTGGGGCGTCGGTTTCCCCGGCTGGCACATCGAATGCTCCGCCATGGCCATGAAGTACAACGGCCCGACGCTCGACATCCACTGCGGCGGTACGGACCACATCCGCGTGCACCACACGAACGAAATCGCCCAGAGCGAATGCGCGAACGGCGTCCCGTTCGCCCGTTTCTGGATGCACGGCGAATTCCTGCGCACCGCTAGCGAAGAAAAGCTGGAAGACGGCACCACCGAGCAGAAGTTCGGCAAGATGAGCAAGTCCAGCGGTGAATTCCTGACGGTTTCGCTCCTCATGGACCGCAGCTTCAACCCGCTGGACTACCGCTTCTTCGCCATTGGCAGCCACTACCGCAACTACCTGAACTTCACGTGGGAAGCCTTGGAAGGCGCCAAGGAAGGCCTCAAGAGCTTGCACAAGAAGACGGACCCGCTGATTGGCAAGGCAACCGCAATCACTAGCGATGCCGCCAAGGCTTTCCAGCAGGAATTCAAGGACGCTATCGGCGACGACCTGAACATGCCGCGAGCCCTCGGCATCATGAACACGATGCTCAAGAGCGAAATCGATGACGGCGAAAAGGCAGCACTCGTTGCCGACTTCGACCAGATTTTCGGTCTGAAGCTGGACGAACCTCGCGAAGAATATGCCAAGAAGGGTGCCAACGACGGCGTGGATGTCGCAAAGATCGAAGCGCTGTTAGCCGCCCGTAAGGAAGCCCGTGCCGCCAAGAACTGGGCCGAAAGTGACCGCATCCGCGACGAGCTCGCCGCGATGAACGTTGTCATCAAGGACAGCAAGGAAGGCACGACCTGGGAAATCAAGGGATAGGGCGGCGTTGCCGCAGTTTGCAGAACTTAGACCGCTACGCTCTTAGAACTTAGTATATCATTCCGGCCTCCGAGCCGGAATCTTTTTTTAAATTACCTTCGATGATTTTCTTGCTTGTTGTCATCTACGCCGCATTCATTGGACTTGGCTTACCCGACACGATTCTCGGTGCAGCCTGGCCTCTGATGCGACAGGACCTAGGAGCCCCCATTTCAGCAGCGGGGCTTCTTTCTATAATCGTATCCATCGGCACGATAATCTCCAGCCTCGTTACACCGCGGTTGATCCGCCTTTTAGGAACAGGAAAACTTGTCGCCTACAGTATCGCTCTGACGGCAATCGCCTCGATGGGTTACGGGTTCGCCCATTCGTTCATCTTCCTTTGCGTGTGTGCGGTTCCTATGGGGATCGGGGCAGGCGCAGTCGATGTGGCGATGAACAACTTCGCGGCCATTTACCTAGAATCAAAACACACGAACTGGTTGCATGCCAGCTGGGGAATTGGCGCGACTCTCGGCCCCGCGTTTCTGTCGGTTTCCATCTTTGCAGGAGAAGGTTGGCGAGGAGCCTACGAACTCGTGGCTCTTCTTCTGGCCGCGATTTTCGCGACCATCCTTATTTCACTTCCACTTTGGAAAAAGACCGAAGCCGGAAATAGCGTTCAAGGCGCCCCAAGTAACAATTCCAATAATGACATTGCCCCCCGCTTACGAGACGTCATCCGTATTCCCGGAATAAAGCTCTCGTTCATGACCTTCTTCTTTTACTCCGCTCTCGAAATTTCGACGAGTCTCTGGTGCGGAACCTACCTGATTGCACGCGGATTCAAGCCCGAAACCGGGGCCATCTGCGTTTCGTTGCTATTTGCGTCAGTGATGGCGGGCCGCATCATCAGCGGATTTTTTTCCATCAAATTTACGGATCACCGGTTGATTTACGCAGGAATATTTGTCGTCATCGCAGGGTGTTTCGTACTTTCGATGCCACTTCCGTTATGGGTCATGCCCGTCTGCATCTGCTTACTCGGCCTCGGATGCGCTCCCGTCTACCCGTCTCTTATCCACGCGACTCCAGCACGGTTCGGAGAAACCGTTTCAAGCCAAGCCATCAGCATTCAGTTGGCAGGATCCTATGTAGGCTCCATACTGATGCCGCCTGCATTCGGTCTTATCGCCACAAAATTTTCGGTTCACCTCTGGCCGATTGCACTTTCCGTTTTTGTCGGATTGTTACTTTTATGTGTGTGCCTGCTGGATTACGTCACGCACCGTAAGCTCAACAAGTCATACGCCCGCGAACGCGTCATGGACATACTGCACGAGATTTCAATGAACGATCTCAAGCGGATTCGGCGGATGCACAAGAAGAAAAAGAAACACTAGAAGACAATAATCCTCAGGAAGGACGCCATGAAACTCAAGCCCTTTGTGTTCAATCCGTTCGGAGTCAACGGTTTCGTTTTAAGCAACGATACCGGAGATGCTATTCTGATTGACCCGAGCGTCAGCAACGAACGCGAGGAAGCGGCGTTGGCGAACTATATCGCCACAAACAACCTGACCGTGCGCCACCTGCTGAACACGCACCTGCATTTGGACCACGTATTGGGCAATGCGTTTATCGCCAAGACTTATGGGGTGCAGCCCGAAGCGCACGAAGAGGACGCCTTCCTTTTGGATTTGCAAGAAGAGCAGAGCCAGATGTTCGGGCTTCCGCTGCGGGAACCGTCGCCCGGACTCGGCAATTACCTTGCCGAGGGCGATGCCGTCGAGGTGCCCGGCATTCGCTTGCAAGTGATTCATGTGGCCGGGCACTCCCCCGGCGGCATCGCGTTTTACTGCGAAAACCCGGGCGAAGTCAACGGCCAGAAGAATGTACCGCCGCTCCTGTTCCCCGGAGACATTCTGTTTGCAGGGAGCCGCGGACGCAGCGACTTGTTCGGCGGCGATGAAGATGCACTCGTGCGTGGAATCAAAAGCAAGCTCCTGACGCTCCCGAAAGAGACGGTCGTATTCCCCGGACACGGGCCGATGACGACAATTGCAGACGAAAGTAGATGGTATTAATCGGTTATCCCAGCACAGGGCCGAGATACAAACGCGAAGACGACAAAGAGTCCGGCAGGACAATCAAACGGCATGAGCGACAAGGCTACAAGAATTGGGTGGATTGACGAATTCAAGGGATTCGTGTTGTTGCTCGTCTGTTTTTACCATATCGAACAAAGTTTCTCGAATGTAAGCATGGGAATGTTGCACTTGAGCGCGCTCCGCATGTCGGCATTCTTCTTTATTTCGGGAATGCTTTTCAGCACGCGACGTTTTTCCGACTTCAAAAGTTACTTTATCCATAAAACGCGCGTCCTGCTGATTCCCTATATTTTGCTTTCGTTGCTGTTCCTGGCACTAGATCCCGTTCTATACCACTTTGAATGGTTCCCGCGGGCTCCGCGCATGACCATAATGAATATCAAGCCCGAAATTACGGGCGTGTGGGATTACCTCTACTGGAACCTCGCCAAAATTTTCATTGCAGGAAAATCTTCGATCGGATCGGGGCCTCTCTGGTTCGTGTTCACGCTGTATAGCGTAAGCCTGATGTTTTACGGGGTGATGGTAATTAGCAAACGGATTGAATCATGGATTCCGTCGCTTCGCTCCAGAATGACTGTTGCGGGAATTGCCATTGCAAGCCTTATTGCAGGTTGGCTCCTGTACAAAAATCATATTCGCCTGCCGTTTGGAATCGAGCGCGACTTGACGGTGCTATTCTTTTTTACGTGCGGATGGATTTGCCGCGAGCCGATAAAGAATTTATCTAGAGATTGCTTTGGGTTTCGCTCCAGCAATGACATACAATACACAGCCCTTCAACGCTGCTCGGGGACCTTATTGACAGCAGGCATCGCCCTCATTTCATTCGTTCTCTATGCATTTGTCGAAAATCCTGACCCGAATTTCAGCATCATGAACAACGTCCTTGGAAAGAGTTTGGGATTTTTTCTTGCCAGTTCCTTTTTCGGCATCGCCGGACTTATTGCCACATTCATAGTTGCTGACAAACTACCGAATATCGCGCCCATACGAATCGCCAAAGGGATTCTGCGAAACATTTCCAGGAACGCGCTCGTAATCCTCGCCGTTCACTGGTGGATTCTACTAGTTTTGCGGATTGTTTTCAAGAGCGAGCTTGACAAACCTGGGACGGCCTACCTTTCGGCAATCATCGTTACTGTTGCCGTCACCATCGCCATCCCGATTTTTAGATGCAAACTCTACAAGCTGCTCGGGAAAGAAAAAGTAAGCGTTCGCGAGAGCCTGCGCATTCGCGATTAAATTTCCAAGAAGGCCTTTAAATCGTCCATTCGCTTTTTTGCAATTTCGACACCGTGCTCATACGATTCGTTCATCTTATCCATATTCGTGTCAAACTGATCGCAGAGTTCAATCAGCGGACGAACGAGGAACAGGCGGCCTTCTTTTTCAAGTTTTTCAATCTGCACAAACATTTTGTCGTAACGCTTGAGACGAATCATGAGCGCACGGAACAGATCAGGATACTTGCGTTTGTACATCGGATTCAGAATCGCACGGTACTTGCGGAAATCCGTTACCGCTTCGCCAGGATAATGCGTCGATATTGCAACGACCTTGTCACAGCCCCTCTCGAACGCGCGTTCAAAGGGAATCGGTACGGTAATGCATCCGTCTGCATAATGTTTCCCTTCAAGGGAGGCCATCGGGAAAATCATCGGAAGTGCGCAACTGGCGCTGATCAAATCCAGGAGTCTTTTCTTGTCGGCTTTTTCGGACTTGAATTCGGCGCGTCCCGTTTCGCAGCAAGTGAGGCCTATTTCAAATTCAGTTCTAGAATTGCAGTAGGCGTCAAAATCCAGCGGCATTTCACCGTCGGCGGCGAGGTAGTTGAGCGCATGGAATTCTTTTTGAATCCCTATAAACTTGCTCGCCCACTTTTTGCCTTTCTGCAAGCGAGTCGGAAGCACAATAAAGCGCAGACGACCCTGCTGACGAGTGATAAAGTTGACCGCAGCATGAGCTCCAGCCGAAACTCCTGCCACATAATTAAAATCAATTCCACCCTCTTCAAGCCAGGTATCAATCACACCCGCACTGAACATAGTCTGGCGAGACCCGCCTTCTAACACAAGCCCCGTTTTCACCCCTCAACCTCCTCTGGAGTTTCAGCCGACACTGGCAACGTCGAAACTTCCGCCACACCTAGCGCGCGCTGTTTCAAGCCCCAAACCTTCTGCCTGAAGTATTCACTGCGTTCAGCCAAATGCTTTGACGAAGGAATTCCCTTGACGCGTTCAATCTTTTCGGGTTCAGCAACTACCACGTGGGTTCGATGCCCGAACTTATAAATTCCGTCGAGTCCCACCGAAAGAACAGGAGCTCCTGTACTACGCGCAAGGAAAGCGAATCCCGTCTTGAACTCGTTCAACAAACCGTCGTAGCGACACTTGCCTTCGGGGAAAATGATAACGGAGTTTCCCTTTTCCAACTCACGTTTCGCAAGCAGGGCCCATTCGGTATCCATATTGAAACGGTCGCAGGGAATCACGCACTTTGCACGAGTAAGCGCCCAGCTAAAATGCGGGTCCTCAACCTGGTCCTTCGCCACCACGATGCTATGGTTGTAAAAGAACACCGCCAGCATCATGATGGGGTCCAGCATCGAGGTATGATTCGCGATAATGACCGAAGGCGTCTTGAGGTGAGCCGACTTTACCGTCTCCCCCGTCCATTCCACCTTCGGACGGAACCAGGCGAACATAAAAACTCGCACCGTATAAATCACCACGACGACAACCAGACGCATCAAAATTTCAAACAACGAATTTTTTTTCTTTGTACTCACTTAACTAAATATAGAAAAGACTTTGTAAGATAAAAAATATGCAGGTCAGTCTAAACAAGCAAGGATTTCTATTTTATCGTTTCTCTGACTGATTTTTTTGCAGCGCCATTCGTTGTTGGCAAAAAAATGCGACATTGATTAGGTCACTTGACTTTTTTTGAACGGCCGAAACTGCCTAGGGGGTATTTTGCCACTAGGGCCGCGGCCTTGTTGCCCAGGAACTGGATGACCTCTACCATAACGATAATGATAACGACCGATTCAATCATCACATCGGTGCGGAATCGCTGGTAGCCGTAGCGAATAGCTAGGTCGCCAAGGCCTCCCCCGCCAATAGCCCCCGCCATCGCAGAATAGCCAATCAGCGTAATAATCGTCAAGGTAATACCCGAAATAATTGACGGAAGCGCCTCGGGAATCATCACCTTCCGCACCACCTGCCGCTTGGAAGCGCCCATGGCAACCGCCGCCTGAATGACGCCCTTGTCCACCTCGTTCAACGCGGTCTCGGTAAGGCGCGCAATAAAGGGAGCCGCCGCAACAGAAAGCGGAATGATCGTCGCCTCCGTCCCAATCGCCGTTCCCAGCACCACGCGCGAAAGCGGGAACATTACAATCATCAGAATCACGAAAGGGAAAGAACGTAGCGTGTTCACGATACGGCTAATCAGCTGGTACGGAACAATCTTGGGAGCGATTCCCCGTGGAGATGTCACGAACAGGAAAATGCCCAACGGGAACCCGAGAAGCACCGCAAACAAAGTCGAAAAGAAAACCATGACCACGGTTTCCCATGTAGACTGCAACACCAGTTCCGTTATCGGGCTCATCTTTTACTCACCTCGTAACCGTTGTCCTGCAAATAGGCGATTGCCGACTCGACAGAAATTTCGCTACGACGAATATTCGAAAGGAACTCGCGGGTAATTTCGTGCTTGGGCGAACGGAATACATCCGACACCGCGCCTGTCTCTACCACACAGCCCTTGTCGATGACCGCCACGTATTGGCACGCATCCCGCACCACTTCCATCTGGTGCGTAATCATGACCACCGTCAAGTTCATGTTCGCGTGGATTTTCTTGATCAGGTCCAAGATTTCGTGAGTCGTCTGCGGGTCAAGCGCACTCGTCGCCTCGTCGCAAAAAAGAATGTTCGGCCTCGGGGCCAGGGCGCGCGCAATTGCCACGCGCTGCTTTTGACCGCCCGAAAGCGTTGCGATCGGGGACTTTTCGCGGTCTTCGAGTCCCACAAGCGCAAGCATTTCGTGAACGCGCTCATCGATATCGCGACGATTCCAGCCCGCAAGTTCCAGCGGGAAAGCCACATTCTTGCCCGCCGTACGCGAACTGAACAGGTTGAAGTTCTGGAAAATCATCCCGATTTCGAGCCTGCGGCGGTTCAGTTCCTTTTTAGGCAAATGGTCTACGCGGACTCCGTCGTAATAGACCTCGCCCTGGTCGGGAGTTTCTAGCAAACTCGCAAGCCGCAATAGCGAAGACTTGCCCGCCCCGCTCTTGCCGATAATGCCGATAATCGCATTATCAGGAAAGTCAAGGGAAATATCCTTGACTGCCGTGACGCTTGCGCGTTTTGTCGTATATGTCTTATTCAGATGTTCGAGCTTAAGCTGCATCGCGCAACCTAAAAAACGGGAACCACTTCGCCCTTGGGGTACTTGCCCTTGATCCAGTTCTTGACCTTTTCGCTCTTGAGCGCATTCACCAAGGCCTGAATCTTTGCGGACTTTTCGTTACCCGCCTTGACGGCAACCACATTCACATAAGGCGAGCTCGCATTTTCGACAAACAGGCCGTGAGTCGAAGCGTTAAGCCCCGCCGGAATCGCGTAATTGCCGTTGATGGCCGCCGCATCGACATCCTGCAAAATGCGCGGGAGCGAAGCCGCCTCCAATTCCTTGAACTTCAGCTTTTTCGGGTTATCGACAATGTCGATGGGAGTCGCCGTGATACCCGCCTTGGGGTCAAGCTTGATAAGTCCCGCAGACTGCAGCAAAAGCAAGGCGCGGCCTTCGTTGGTGGGGTCGCTCGGAATCGCAATCGTGCCACCCTTCTTCAGATCCTTAAGAGACTTCACCTTCTTTTTGGAATCCTTCGACGGATAAAGCGCGAAAGGTTCCACATGGATACCGCCCGCATTCACAAGGTGCGTCCCCTTTTCCTTATTGAAACTTTCGAGATAAGGCAAGTGCTGGAAATAATTCGCGTCCAGTTCGCCCGATTCCAAAGCCTCGTTCGGTGTAACGTAGTCGGTAAACTCAACCACCTTGAGTTCGTATCCCGCCTTGGCGAGGTCCTCTTTTACCAGGTTCAAGATAGAAGCATGCGGCTCCGGGGTTGCACCGACCTTGATGACTTCGGCAGAAAACGCGGCAGCGGCAGCAATCGCCACAGACAAAATAACCTTGCTGATTTTTACAATATTCATTTTACTCTCCTTTTTTTTGCACGCGAAAGATAGGATTGCAAAGAACCATCAGCAAGATAAAGGAATCTATTGCGTTTTATAGATTTTTTTGATAACAACGCGCTGAACGGACTTCTTTAGCAAGAGGACTTGGATTATTTTTCTAGTCCTTTTTATTATCTTTAGCGACGGTGTAATGGGATGATAGAGGCATATATGAAGCACACTCTGTCATTTTCGCGTATTGTATTTAGCGCAGCTCTTTTAGGGGCAAGCCTTTCTAGCGCCTTCGCCGATGAAACCATCCGAGACCTCGCCAAAGAACGCGGGCGATTTATCGGTACCATCCTGAACAGCGAATGGTTCAATGACGCTATTGAACCTGAATTCGAAGAAATTCACAAGACCCAGTTCAACGTGGTGGTGGCCGAAAACGAAATGAAGTTCGACGCCACGGAACCGAGCGAAAACAAGTTCAACTACGCTAAGGGCGACAAGATGGTCAAATACGCCCAGGCCAACGGGCTCCGCGTGCGCGGCCATGCCCTCGCCTGGCACAGCCAAGTTCCCGGCTGGGTGAACAACTACAGCGGTCAAAAAGAAAAGTTGCTCAGCGTACTCAAGAACCACATCGACAGCGTGGTCGGCCACTGGAAGGGAAAAGTCGCCGAATGGGACGTAGTAAACGAAGCCATCAACGACGACTACAATCACGACTGGCGTTCTACCGGTTCCGTGTGGTACGAAGGCATTGGCCCTGAATTCCTGGATTCCGCATTCGTATGGGCGCATGCAGCCGACCCCGATGCAGAGCTCTGCTACAACGACTACGCCGTAGAATGGGGCATTAACGAAGGTTCCAAGGCGGGCTTTGTATTGGAACAGGTCAAGCGCTGGAAGGCAAACGGCATTCCTATCACCTGCGTAGGCACGCAGACACACATTGAAATCGCTCACGAGACCACGCCGCAAAACGTTCGCGCATTTGCCAAGGCCCTCGCAGAATTGGACGTTAAGCTGAACATTACCGAACTTGACATCGGGTTCCCGAAAGGATCGGCAGGCAAACTCACCGCCGCAGACTACGAGAAGCAGGGACATCTGTACCGCCAGTTCATGGACGTATTCCTCGAAGAACCGAACATGGGCGAATTCGTGATTTGGGGACTCACCGATGCGCACAGCTGGCTCGACGAACAGCAAGGCAAGACCGAAGGGCTTCTCTATGACAAACAATACAAGCCGAAGCCCGCCTTCGACAGCATCATGGTTAGCCTCAAGGCTCACCCGGCATCTGAAGTAAAATCGCCGTATCCGGATTCAATGCTCATTCAGCAAGCGACCAAGTTCGTCGCAGTCACAAGCAAACTTTCTGCGCAAATCACCGGCCGCATCCTCTCTATTGCAGGCGCCACCGCCGCCAAGGTCGACGTGTTCGACATGCAGGGCCGCCCGGTATTCAGCGCCAAGAACGTGAAGGGCTCTGTCGACTTGGGCGTTGCCGAAGGCATGTACGTGGTTCGCGTGCGCGACGGCTCCAAGAGATTGATGAAGAGAATCGCAATCAAGTAAAGCTAGTGCGACATTCTGCGGACACAACCCATATACAGAAAAGGCTGCGATTTACCGCAGCCTTTCTTAATTGTTTTGTGGGGGATTAAGCACCGAGCTTCGTGAACCACAAGCGACTTGTATTAACAAGTCGTGGTGGCGAGCTTTGTTCACTTAGCGCTTCAGCGCTTATGTGGACATGGCCACCTTTAGGTGGGAGCGAAGCCCAATCACAGGTTCTTTTTTGAACTTAGGGCTGAGCGGTCAGTTTCGCTCTAATCCAGTTGTTGGCGTTGGCGATAGCACCGGCAATCTTTTCGACTTCCTTGGTGCCGGCCTGAGCGCGGTCCGGGCGTCCACCGCCTCGGCCACCGCAAGCAGCGGCGAGGTCCTTCACGAGGTCGCCGGCCTTGATGCCCTTGGCCTGAACGTTCTTGCCCACCATCACGGCGATGCTTCCGTTGCCTTCGCCCTTGTTCGCAATCACGGCGACGCTGTCGGTGTCGAGCTTGTTCTGAACGCCGTCCAGCAAGTCCTTGTACTTTTCATCGGGGATAGAAAGTTCGCGAACGTAAAGATTCACGCCAGCCACGTTGATGCCGCCGTTCAGGAGTTCGGCAGCGGCGAGGGTCGCAAGTTCCAGCTTCACGGACTGCAGGCTCTTTTCCAGGTTCTGCGTCTTGGCGAAGCTCTGCTGAATGCGGTCGAGAACTTCGGCGTCCTTGCAGCGGAGCTGTTCGCGGAGAGCCGTGAGAATCTGGGTTCCTGCGCGGAGCAGCGAGAGAGCGCCACGGCCAGAGACGGCTTCGATACGGCGCACACCAGCGCTCACGCTGGATTCGGAGATTATCTTCACCATGCCGATGTTACCGGTGTTCTGCACATGCAAGCCACCGCAGAGTTCCTTGGAGAATTCTTCGTTTGCGCGGCCCATCTTCACCACGCGGACTTCGTCGCCGTACTTTTCGCCGAACAATGCCATGGCACCGCTCGCCTTCGCTTCGTCCACTCCCATCACCTGGGTGTTGACCGGCAGGCATTCCATGACCTTCGCATTCACGATGTCTTCCACCTTCTGGATTTCTTCGGCGGGCATCGCGTTGAAGTGGCTGAAGTCGAAGCGGAGAAGTTCGTTCGAAACGAAGCTACCCTGCTGCTGCACGTGAGTGCCGAGCACCTGGCGGAGTGCGGCCTGGAGCAAGTGGGTGGCGGAGTGGTTCTTGCGGATGTCGTTACGGCGGTCGTTATCGACGGTGGCCATGAACACAGCCCCCATCGTCGTTTCGTTGGCCGTACCCTTCTTCACCTTGCCGCGGCAGAGGGCGGTATCGTTCACCTTCACGGTGTCGAACACGTCAATTTCCAAGTCAGCGGAAACCAGCGTTCCCTTGTCACCGACCTGGCCACCCATTTCGGCGTAGAACGGAGAGGTTTCGAGCACGATGCTGAGCACGCCCTTGTCTTCACGCCAGCGCACGACCTTCGTTTCGCAAGCGGAAAGTTCATAGCCCACGAACTTGGTGCTTTCTTCGCTGTACTGCGTCCAGCCTTCGGTACCCATCGTATTGATGCCCTGCTTCATGTTGGCGCGGGCGCGGGCCTTCTGTTCTTCCATGCACTTGTTGTAGCCTTCTTCGTCAATCGCAAGGCCCTTTTCTTCGGCGAGGATGCCGGTGAGGTCCGGCGGGAATCCGTAGGTATCGTAAAGCAGGAACACCTTGTCGCCCGGCACGGTCTTTGCGTCGCCGAGTTCAGCCACGATGCCGGCGAAGCGTTCGAGGCCGGCGTCGAGCGTGCGGATAAAGCTTTCTTCTTCGCTCTTGATGACGCTTGCCACAAATTCCTTGCGTTCGCGGATTTCGGGGAAGGCATCGCCCATGGTATCGGCGAGCACCTGCACCAGCTTATAAATAAAGGCTTCCTTCTGGCCCAACAGGCGGGCAAAGCGGCTGGCGCGGCGCAAAATGCGGCGGAGCACGTAGCCACGGCCTTCGTTAGACGGGAGAGCGCCATCGGCAATAGCGAAAGAAATCGCGCGGATGTGGTCGGCAATCACGCGGTGCGGAGTACCGGCTTCGCCATCGTTGTACGGAACGCCACTAAGTTCAGCAATCTTAGCGATGATCGGGGTGAACACGTCGGTATCGTAGTTGCTGGTCTTGCCCTGCAGAATAGCGCAGATACGTTCGAAACCCATACCGGTATCGACGTTCTTTGCCTTCAGCGGAATCAAGGAGCCGTCGCTCACGCGTTCGTACTGCATGAACACGTTATTCCAGATTTCGATGTAGCGGTCGTTTTCGCCATTCACGCCCTTGATCGGGTCCTTGAACGTTTCGGCCTGCGTTGCGAGGTCGCCGCGGTCGTAGTGGATTTCGGAGCAGGGGCCGCACGGACCGGTGTCGCCCATTTCCCAGAAGTTGGAGTGAGCGTCAAAGCGCATGATGCGATCATCCGGGAGGCCGGACACGTCCTTCCAAATCTGCCAGGCTTCGTCATCGTCCTGATAGACAGTCGCGAACAGGCGTTCCTTCGGGAGCTTCCAAACTTCAGTCAAAAGTTCCCAGGCCCAGGCGATAGCTTCTTTCTTGTAGTAGTCGCCGAAGCTCCAGTTGCCGAGCATTTCGAAGAAGGTGTGGTGGTAATTGTCGCGGCCCACCACATCGAGGTCGTTGTGCTTACCGGACACGCGGAGGCACTTCTGGCTGTTGCATGCGCGCTTCCAGCCCTTCGGATTGTCGCCCAGGAAAATCGCCTTGAACTGGTTCATGCCCGCGTTCGTGAACATGAGCGTCGGGTCGTCATGGGGAACCACCGGCGATGAACGCACAAAGAGGTGTCCCTTGGATTCAAAGAACTTGATGAAAGATTCGCGCACCTGCGCAGAAGTCATAGTAGGCATAATGTGTCCCTTTTAATTTTTTTCGGGGAACAATATAGAAAAATGCCGACTATATCACCTTCGCCTTTTTAGGGTTGGTGAGGTTTTTCACCTCTTTCAGAAGCTTTTCCGGGCCTACTTTCTTATATGCCAGTTTTAGGATTTCAGCCGCGGCCATCGCATCATCCAGGGCACGATGATGCTTAAATTCAGGCAATTCCAGCGACTGCGTTAATTTGTGCAAACTATAACTCGGAAGTCCCGGGAAAAAACGACGCGACACCTTCACCGTGCAAAGTCTCGGTGGATCGATCTTGATACAGCAGCGACGAAGTTCCGTGCGCATAAATTTTATATCGTACTGCACATTATGCGCCACAAAAATACGGTCTTTCAAAAGTTCCGCAACCTCCTCGGCTATCGAGGCAAATTGGGGCTTTCCACGGACCATTTCGTCAGTGATGCCCGTCAGATTCTGTACAAACGGTTGAATCGGCATACCGGGATCAATCAGCGCCGAATAGGTTTTTACGACATCACAATCGTCAAGTAACACAATACCGACTTCGGTGATGCGCCCCACTTCGGCCGTACCACCCGTCGTTTCAAGATCTACAACCGCGAATTTCATTTTACCGGAATATCGAACTCCAGCGTCTGCTTGGCAGATTCGCTTACAACCTTAGCCTTGAGCACCTTGGACTTGGGCTTTGCATACAGCGGCACCACCATCAAGTTTGACACCTTACTGCTTTCGACAGTCGGCTTGGCCTCGCTATCGCGCGCCGTCTGCGAAAAAATCGGCTTTTTGCCCTTGTCATAAATGTAATAAGTCAGCTCTCGCGTAAAGCCCGGCTTAATCTGGCTCGTGGGCACCTGGAAGTACACAACACCACCCTTGGGAACCTTGCGCAAACTGTCCCGAATTTCTTCTTCGGTAGCAAGTTCGCCTTCAAGCATCATACGAACATCTTTCTTAATCTTATCGACACTTTCGTACTGGATCGTAATCTGGAACTTGGCGTCTTCGGGAATAGCACTCGGGCGCACATCGCGGATTTTGGCGTTATTTTGGTAGTATTCCCAGCGGCCGTTATCATGCAAAAGCACCGTCGAACCATTCGAGGTTGTCGCAATAATGTCATCGGCAAAAGAATTTGTTGCAAACAGCAACAAAATGATGCCCAAGACCCATAAAAAGCCGAGTCCACCACAAAGCCAGTAGTTTAATTTCATTAAAGCCTCAATCCTATGTTCCATAATATATACGAATCCTTTTTAAAAAGATAAAATGCAAGAAAAAAAGAGTATTTTATAAGAAACACCCCGGCTCATGCGAGTCGGGGTTGTTTTCAGCCGAAGTATTTGATTACTTCTTCAGGAATTCATTAATACCGGCTGCTGCGCGGCGCCCCTCACCCATTGCCAAAATGACAGTGGCTGCGCCGAGCACGATGTCACCACCGGCATAGACCTTTTCCATAAAGGTCTTGTTGGCGGTTGCATCTTCGAGAAGGATGTGACCCTTCTTGTCGACAGAGAGTTCCGGCGTGGTGTTGCTGATAAGCGGGTTAGAACCGTTACCGATAGCAACGAGCACGGTGTCGCATTCGATTTCGAAGCTTGCGCCTTCGACCTTGACCGGACGCGGACGGCCCTTTTCATCGGGTTCGCCGAGTTCGTACTTGTCGACGAGCATGCCGCGCACGTGGCCGGCTTCGTCGCCAAGAATCTTGGCCGGGTTCTGCAGAACGCAGAATTCGACACCCTCTTCCTGGGCATGGAGAACTTCTTCCTTACGGGCCGGGAGTTCGTTCATGCTGCGGCGGTAAATGATGCGGACCTTTTCGGCACCCAAGCGGAGAGCCATACGGGCAGCGTCCATAGCGACGTTACCACCACCGAGAACGACCACGTTCTTACCGGGCCACATCGGAGTATCGGCATGTTCCTTGTCGTAGGCGCGCATGAGGTTCGCGCGGGTGAGGTATTCGTTAGCGGCGAACACACCAACGAGGTTTTCACCTTCGATGTTCATGAAGAGCGGAAGGCCAGCACCGGTACCGACGAACACGGCATCGTAGCCATCCTTTTCAATCAGGTCCTTGAGTTTGCGGGTACGACCGATGACAAAATTTGTCTCAAACTTCACGCCCATGGCAGCAAGGGATTCAATTTCGTTGTCCACGATCTTCTTCGGGAGACGGAATTCAGGAATACCGTAGCGGACCACACCACCGAGCTTGTGGAAAGCTTCGAAGATGGTCACGTCGTGGCCTTCGCGGCGAACGTCAGCAGCGACAACCAGGCCGGCAGGACCGGAACCGATCACAGCCACCTTCTTGCCGGTAGCGGGCTTCACGGCCGGAACCGTAGCGCCACCGTTGTTGCGTTCGTAGTCGGCAGCAAAGCGTTCCAGGCGGCCGATAGCCACAGCCTGGTTCACGTCCTTGTGCATCTTGCCCATGGTGCAGTTCATCTGGCACTGGCGTTCCTGCGGGCACACACGGCCGCAGATAGCCGGGAGCAAACTCGTTTCCTTAATCTTGGCGATAGCGGCCTTGAAGTCACCTTCGGCGATCTTCGCGATGAAGGCCGGAATGTCGATGTGCACCGGGCAGCTTTCGACGCAAGGCTGGTTCTTACAAGCGAGGCAGCGGTTAGCTTCCACGATAGCCTGAGCTTCGGTGTAACCCTGGGCCACTTCTTCCATCACGCGGGCGCGGTAGCTGGGTTCCAGCTGCGGCATCGGCTGGGCCGGAATGGCATTCTTGTCCTTCGGCTTGAGCGGCTTCGGGAGGGCGTTAATCTTTTCAAGTTCCACCTTGGCGGCGGCGTCCAACTGTTCACGAGTCAAATGTTCAGACATTACTTGCTCTCCTTGGCCTTTGCGTCAGCCATCTTATCAATGTTGCACTTGTGGCCGTCGTTGGCACCGAAACGGTGCAAGGCTTCCTGTTCCTGGGGCTTGAAGGCACCCATGCGCTGGAGCATGTTGTTCCAGTCGACTTCGTGGCCGTCGAATTCCGGGCCATCGACGCAGACGAACTTCGTCTTGCCGCCGATAGTCACGCGGCAGCCACCGCACATGCCGGTTCCGTCCACCATGATGCTGTTGAGGCTGACCACGGTCTTGACTTCGTAGGGCTTGGTGGTGAGGGCGCAGAACTTCATCATGATCGGAGGACCGATGGCGATGACCATGTCCGGCTTGCCCTTGGTGTCTTCGCAGAGTTCCTTGAGCGGTTCGGTAACGAGACCCTTGCGGCCATAAGAACCATCGTCGGTCATGAAGATGATGTTGTCGGCGAGAGCGGTCATTTCTTCCTTCATGAGGAAGAGGCTTTCGTTACGGGCACCCATGATGATGGTGACCTTGTTGCCGGCAGCCTTGAGGGCCTGAACGATCGGGTGCATCGGGGCGATACCCACGCCACCGCACACGCAGACCACGTGGCCAAAATTCTCGATGTGGGTCGGGGAACCGAGCGGGCCCACGAGCACCGGGATATCGTCACCGACTTCGAACTTGGAAAGTTCGGTGGTGGTCTTACCGACGGTCTGGAAAATCAAAGTGATGGAGCCTTCAGTCGTGTCGGCATCGGCGATGGTGAGAGGCACGCGTTCGCTGTTGTCCTTGTTCGTCTGGAGGATGATAAACTGGCCGGCCTTACGCTCTTGGGCGATCAGCGGGGCCTCGACGCGGAATTGGAATACCGCAGGAGATAACTGCTTTTTAAAGAGAATTTTTGCCATAGTGGGCTGAAAAATAGAAAAAAGGCACCCCAAACGAGGTTACCTTTTTCATAAAAACATACTCCATTTGGACCGATAAGGCCCGAAAAAGGGCTGTTTGTCACTAGAAGTAGATGAATCCGCCGAAGCTCACGAACACGCCTTCGCCATTGAAGATGGACTTGGTGTCGGTGAAGAAGGAATCGCCAAAGGCAAATTCGCATGCGGCCCAATCCTTGTACTGGTAGCGCAGTCCCATCGTAGCCTCCACCTTATCCGCTACACTCCGCTTAACCTTCACATCGGCGTAAGGGGTCTGGTTATCGACATAGCGGAACGCCTCCCATGTATAGCTAGCTTCACCAAAGAGCATCAGCGACTCCGTCAAGAGGACCTCGCCCAAGATATTCGGAGCCAGGTTCACGCCCACGGTCCAGAGAGAAGCTTCCTTGTACTTGCCAGACGTAGAATCGCGCATATCAGCCTTGTCGTAAACAGTCACAGGAACAGACGCGTTCAAGCCCATATAGACATTAGCGTAGTTTGCACGGAGCACCGGAGTGCCGTAATTGAACAAGGGAACAACCGTGAAGTTCGACGTCAGAGAATCGCCAATCAGGGTTCCACCAGATTCCAATTCATCTTCGTGACGATTAAACGCGACTCCCGCCGACCAGAAATGCTTGCGGGCCGAAGGACCGTCCGTCACAATCAAGGATGCGTCCAAATCCCGGTAGCGCTGTTCCGTCTTAGGTCCCCTGACAGGATCCACATTCGTTTCCTTGGCAAAGGTTATCCAATCACCAGACAAAGTCACGACATAACCACCCAAGGTCTTAGACAAGGTAAGGCCCCAGTCATCGCCTTCCACCGTTTCCTTGATGTCGGCATCCTTGGTTTCAGTTTTAATTTGTCCTAAACCAAGGCGAGCTTCGATTGCAAAGCCGGGCGTTGCGTAACCGGCCGTGGCACGGCCCAATTCACCCGAAATATCCATGGCGCCAAAGAAGCCGCCCAACGAGACAACTCCCTTTTCACCTGTAGGTTCAATATAGAAGAACTTCTGATTGGCAAGCTTGGTCAAGCGCTTGTTGAGCAAGGCATCCACATTGTCGCCAGCGGCTTCGTTCTGGACGCGGTTATAGGCATTGCCATGAAGGACGGTAAACGGAGTCTTGGGCGGGCCCATACGGACAGGAACTTCACCAGGAGCGGCCTCGGGAGCGGCAACGGGCCCCTGGGGAGGAACCGTTTCGGCAACCTTCGCTTCCGGAGCGGGTTGGGCTGGTTCAGCACTCTTCTTCGCCGGTTCAGCCACGGGAGCAGGTTCTGCAGCAGTGGGAGCGGCAGGCGCTTCGGCTGGCTCAGCGACCTTTTCGGTTGGTGAGCTTGTCGAACCATCGGCGGGGGCAGGCTGCACCGTTTCTGTAGCGGCAGGTGCAGTAGCAGCAGGCGCGGCGGCCGGCTGTTCCGCCACGGCGGGAGCAGGGGCTTCAGCAGCCGAGGTTGCAGGTTGGGCAGCATCTTGCGCCATCGCAAAAGCAACGGAAGCAAGAGTCAATGCAAAAGACGTCTTAAGATTCATATCATCCTTCTCTGTTTACATTCTTTTTCAATTATAATCTAAATAAAAAGGAAAAGCAAGCTTTTATTTACAATCTTTGCGTTTTTTACATACAGACAATCTGCTAGCGCATCATATCGCAGATTTCAGCACCAATCGCCCCATTCTGGATGGTCGTCATCAGAAGCTTCTGCTCAATTTCTTCGGGAGGTGCCTGCGGCCCCTTAAAGGGAGCATTTCCATTCGATTCCATAACGTCATTCAAAAGGCGTTCGCCCAACGCCGCATGCAGCGCAAGGCTCGCATCGATATACTTAAGATGCGTCGGTTCGTCGAGCGTGAAGTTCAAGGGAGCCTTCGCATTAAGCACACGTCCCTTGGCAACCATATCGCCGAACTCATCTTCGACGCCCATATTCGCCGCGACAACTTTCGCATTCGCCATCAAGGCCGAAGCAGCAGCAATGGTCAAGGCGTTCTTCACACCCGTCGCCGTTACCAGGAAATCCGCATTGGCAATAGCAGCAGCAACCGCAGCATCGTCCAGATAGCTTTCTATGCGCACGTCATTGTTCGTCAGGACATGGCTAAAGTCAGTCGAGGGATTCACGTTGGCCGTATCCGTCACAGTGCAGACTTTCATGCCACGGCGCACCCCTTGCAGAGCAATTCCGCAGCCAACCTTTCCGCTTCCGAACACAACCAGTTTCTTTCCTTCGAAACCGGAATACCCCATTTTTTCAAGAGCGCGGAAATATCCGTCGCCCGTTCCAAGAACAGTCTCGATGCGCTTGACAATCCCGCTGTCGGCCACATACACCGGATGTTCAGAATTTTCAAAGAACTGCACACCACTGCGTGTCAGTTCCACAAAACCTTTTTTCGGATGACAGAAGGAAAACTGCCCCGCGCAGTCCAAAATCAAGTCAAAATCGTCCGCAACACTACCGTTGCGCACATTTTCATCCGTCACTACCGAAATGCCGTTTTCCTGAATCAAGCGAACAATTTTCCTGTCGCACGGCACCGAGGTTCCACCCGATCCATTCGAATAACCTACACTCAAATCGGCCCCACCTGCCAGTAGGGCCTGATACTGCACCAAGGTGTTTCTAAAAATCGGAGTCGCCACCAGGATTTTCAGCCCGTCAAAAGGACGACGAGAAATCCAATAATCCGCCAACAGAGACAAAGCGGGATATTCCCTGGGATCGTAGGCATCGTTAATGACTTCAGAAAAAAACATGACGAAAATCTAGAAAAATTCATTTGCAAATAAAGGAAAGGCTTCCGGATTCCGGAAGCCTGTACCTATGAACAAAGACGGGGGTTCACCCGTAACACTTATTCAGCGAAGAGGGCCGTAGAAAGATAGCGGTCGCCGGTATCCGGAAGGAGCGCAACGATCGTCTTGCCCTTGTTTTCGGGGCGCTTCGCGAGTTCCTTCGCGGCCCAGAGAGCCGCACCAGAAGAAATACCCACGAGCACGCCTTCCTTCTTGCCGATTTCGCGGCCGGCTTCGAACGCGGCTTCGTTTTCGACAGCGATCACTTCGTCGTAAACCTTGGTGTTCAAAGTTTCAGGAATAAAGCCTGCGCCAATACCCTGGATCTTATGGGCGCCTGCAGTACCCTTGGACAGCACCGGAGAACTAGCCGGTTCAACGGCGACAATCTTCACATTCGGGTTCTTGGTCTTGAGGTATTCGCCAACACCTGTCACCGTTCCACCAGTGCCTACGCCAGCAACAAAAATATCGACCTTTCCATCGGTATCTTCCCAGATTTCGGGACCGGTGGTGGCCTTGTGGGCGGCCGGGTTGGCCGGGTTCACGAACTGGCCCGGAATAAAGCTGTTCGGAATTTCCTTGGCAAGTTCGTCGGCCTTTTCAATAGCGCCCTTCATACCCTTGGCGCCTTCGGTGAGCACGAGTTCTGCGCCGTAAGCCTTCATAATCTGGCGGCGTTCCACGCTCATGGTTTCGGGCATCACGATGATGATGCGGTATCCGCGAGCAGCGGCGACAGATGCAAGACCGATACCGGTGTTACCCGAAGTCGGCTCGATAATCACGGAGCCCTTCTTGAGCTTGCCACTCTGTTCGGCATCGTCGAGCATCGCCTTCGCGATACGGTCCTTCACGGAACCGGCGGGGTTGAAGTATTCAAGCTTGGCAAGGATCTTGGCGCCAATGCCTTCTTCAATGTGGGTGAGTTCAAGAAGCGGGGTGTGACCGATCAGTTGGTCTGCAGAGGAATAAATCTTTGACATGTTGAAGTCCTTTTTGTTTTATGGAAAATTAGCTAAATCAACCGACAAGCAACTTTCCTGTTTTCGTTTGACTTCAAATTAGAAGTTTATTCATACAAAAACAATAGGAAACAAGATAAATTTACCTTATTAAAACTTACATTTTACTTACTAATAGTTTTAAACTATAACTAGATAACGCAGAAAAGCTATAGAAAAGAAAGAAGGCCCTTCGACAAGCTCAGGGACCTTGGTGAACTCCGCTCTGGATCCCGTCGCTGCGCTCCAAGATGACTTTAGTAGTTGCGTCATCCTCGACCGAAGGGAGGTCGGACAGCACTTGGCAAGTGGACGCCTTTGGCGTCCGCAATTTCGGCTCAACCATGCCAGAATGTAAACATTCTGTCGCGGCGTTCGCCTTATATGCTTTTGTTGCCTTAGTGCGCATGATCCCCGAATGGGGAGGATCCAAGATGACTTTCTTAATTCACATCACGACTTCTGGACGTTCGAATCGAGATGGATGCTTGCCTCGGAGCCAGACTGGTCGAGCCTGGTCCTTTCGCTGTAAAGTTTTTCGGAAATATGCGTGAACGTTTCGACGATTGTCGGGTCGAAATGTTTGCCAGCCCCTTCGGTGATAATCGCCATCGCCTTTTCGTAGGTGAAGGGTTTCTTGTACACACGTTCAGCAACCAATGCGTCGAACACATCGGCCACAGCCATGATACGGGCCGAAAGCGGAATCTCTTCGCCCTTGATTCCCGTCGGGTAACCGGAACCGTCCCACTTTTCATGGTGGTAGTGCGCCATATCAATCGATTCGTTCAAGTATTCCGCATCGATGGTATCGCCAGCGTCCTTCACCATTTTCATCAGAATCTTCCAACCTTCGGTGGTATGACTCTTCATGATGGCGAATTCCTCGTCAGTAAGCTTGCCCGGCTTATTCAGAATCAAGTCAGAGACGGCGATCTTTCCAATATCGTGGAGCGGGGCTGCACGCTTCAGCTTTTGAACAAAGTCATCGGTCAAGACATCGGCAAACTTGCCTTCCTTCTTGAGCTGTTCGGCCAGAGCCTCCACATAGGCGGCAGTTTTCTTAATGTGATTACCGGTGCTCTTGTCGCGCGCTTCAACGACTTCAGCGAATTCCATAATAATCACTTCCTGCATCTTGCGAATTCGTTCCGCCTGCCCTTGCACTCGAGCAATAAAGTTATAGGTATCGGAGGCCATGGACGAAAGCGAATCGTACAGGTTACCGATTTCGTCAAAGGAGGATATCTTCAGGTCCACCACCCGATCTGCCGCATTCCGGATCTTTTCCAGGTTTACCTTTTCGGAATCCATGGAGCTTGCAATCATTGTCGTTCCAGAGAACTTCATCGCGGCAAACGCCATACGGTTTACCGGAATCACAATGCCGCGATTCACCAGTTCAATGACAACACTCATGATGATAATCGAAAGACCGAAGAACAGCGAGAGCATCTTGATAAAGAACATCGCCTCGTCAGAAGATACCTCGTCCATCGAGATGTCGGCGGCCGCATAGGCAACAGTCCTT
>NZ_FRAY01000015.1 GCF_900142475.1 Fibrobacter sp. UWH4 | reverse complement strand
GGGCGGCGGTGCTTTAGGAATCGCGCTCGAAAAGTTCACCGGCACGGAATACGGCCTCGAAGGATTCGCCTGGGGCGTGCCGGTGGGCGCCTTCATCGGATTCTTCGCGTTGCAGATTTTTGGCGCCCGGCGTGGCGGGGTGCATTATGAACTCTTGGTGCAGCCGACGCACCCCGATATCGTACGCTACTTCAAGATGATGCTCCCGATGTCCTTGGGCGTGGGCTCCATGTTCGGCCTCGAATTCATTATCCGTAGTTTCGGGGCGAATTTCGGTACGGGAGGCATTTCGAGCCTCAACTACGCCTACCGCGTGATGTACACGCTGGTGGCGGTCTTCGGATTCTCGGTGAGCGTCACGAGCTACCCCGACATGGCTCGCCTCGTAAAAGAAGGTGATTTCGGCCAGCTGAACCGCAAAATCTGGAAGAGCCTTTCGCGCATGTTCTGCATCTTGATTCCGGCGGTGGTCGCCGTGTGGGCGCTCAGTTTTCCGGCGGTGCGTATCCTCTTTGAACGCGGCGCCTTCCAGCGTGAAACCACCGAGGCCATTTCCGAAATTCTCCGCTGGTACCTACCCGTAAGCCTCGGCCTTTGCTTGCAGGCGGTGCTGGTGCGTAGCTTCTATGCCTGCGAACGTATGTGGGTGCCGACGCTCCTCAATACCGGCATTTTCGCGGCGACGATTCCTGCCTACATCCTGCTCGGCGCTCCCGAGGCGGGTCTCGGCATCAAGAGCGTGCCGATTGTCGGTGCGACGGGAGCCATTCTCCAGGTGATTGCGATGATTGTCATGTGGGCGAAAAAGAACGGCACCGACGGCATGAAGGAAGCGCTTTTGAACATGGTTCGTGCCCTGGTCGCTTTCGGCATCATGATTGTTGCGGCTGTTGGCCTTGACCGCGTGTCGGGTGAATTTGTCCGTAACGCAGGTTTTGTGGTGCTTGTCGTTTACGCCTGTGCGGCGGGAATCCTGCTGTTTACGCTCACGCTCATCGTCCAGCGTTACCTGGGTAGCAAGGATGCAAAGGATATTCTGAACGAGCTTCTAGGAAAGGTGCTCCGCAAGCTGCATCTGAAACATTAATATTGAAATGTCATTCCCGCGAAGGCGGGAATCTCCATTTCTACTCAAACTATTTTATTTCATCCCGTTCGCCTTGTAGAACTGGATATCGGCCATGACCTGGTCCACCCAGCTTTTGGTGAGCGGCGACTGGTTCCAGTTTTCGGGCTTGGCGCCGATTTCGGGATCGGGATAGAAGGTCGCGATGGCGTTCTCCTGGCTGATGCCGACCTTCAGGAGCTTGCTTAGCCGTTCGGCCCCGATATAGATTTGCTGTAGACCTTCGCCGTCATCTAGGGCGAGCAACCCGTGGGAATCCTTTTGTCCGCGGTAGTCAAAATCAAAATTCGACACGTGCCGAATCAGGGACATCAGCAGTGCCGCGTCCACCTGGTTGCTTTGGGCGGCGTCCATGACGGGGAGCGCCGTCAACTGTTCGGTGTCCCAGGGGGCTCCATTGTAGGTGACAATCAAGGTGTGGGTCGATTCTTCGCTTTCGATGCGGGTTGTGTAACGGTTGCCTAGCCTCTTTTGCAGGGCCCTGTTCAGGCGGATTCCGCGGTTCTTGAATTGCTTGTAGCCGTACATGGTGAAGTGGAGCGTATCGTCGAGGCGGGTGAGTTCGGGCCGCGTCGGTTTTTCCACGACTTCGTTGTAGGCCGCAATAATCAGCGGAAGAATGTAGGCGAGTTCCGGTTTCGGGTGCGTCAGGTCGCAGGTGGAATCGATAGTGACTTTCTGCAGGGTGTGCAGCTTGAGTACCGCTTCGGCGGCGAATTCCTCGAAAAGTTCCCTTTCGTCGGTCTGGTGCCGGTGTGCGGCGGGGAGTAGCAGGTAGGTTGTCGCGATGATTGTAATGATTGCTGCGGTCGCAATCGTGACGCGCCAGATTCTACGGTTGCGGCCAAGGAGCTTGAGCCACCCGCGCACCTTGGGACTTCGCCCGAGGTAGATGGCGAGGAAGGTGAAAATGACGCTCCAGAGCACGACAAAAATCATATTCCATATTATAGCAAAAGGAATGAAATTTTATCTTTGTCGCTATGCTGAATCCGTTAAAGAATGTCGTGGTCATCGGTGACCGTATCCTTCTCAAGCCCCTGGAAGCTTCCAACAAGACCGGAAGCGGTTTGTACCTGCCACCGAGCGTGAAGGAGCGCGATGCCGTGCATACGGGCCTGGTGGTGCGCGTGGGGCCGGGTTACCCGATTCCCGTGAACCAGGACGGCGACGAAATTTTCCGCAACGAAAATCCCGAAAACGTGAAGTACTTGCCCTTGCAGGTCAAGGAAGGCGACGAGGCCCTCTACCTGCACGCGAGCGGTCATGAAATTGAAATCGACGGCGAACAGTACGTGATTATTTCGCAGAACGCCGTGCTTTTGGTGATGCGCCCCGAAGTCCCCGACGATATCGACGGGATCCTTAGGGATTAGAATTTAGATGAATTCATCTAAGTTCTACCAACTAAGTTCTACCAACTACTTGTAAAGTTCCTGCGTTTCCTTCAGCTTGGTCGCGATTCCGTTGACCATGTCGAAGAGGGAGCGCAGCTCGCCCTGGATCTTGTCGAACAGCGGAATGTCGCAGAAGAGATCGGTGCGGTAAACCTTGTTCGCCTGGTAGATGTCGCGGAGCGTCCTGAGGATTTTCGCCTGCTGCTCCATTTGCGACTGGGCTTCCTTGCGGAATTCTTCCAGCTGCAATTTTTTCTGCTTGGCGACCTCGGGGTCGTTTTCGCGGAGAATGTAGGTTGGTAGCGTCGCGAAGTCTTCGAACTTGGTGGGAGCGTTTCCGTTACGGGACATGTTGTTGCGGAGCCCGATTCCCTTGACAGCGGCGTCGATAGAAATGGTGCAGCTCGATGTTCCGTGGTAATTGCAGCGCACGTGCTTTTCGATTTGGCGGAGTTCGTTGAAGGGGTTGAAGTCCTCGTCGGTTTCGATATAGCGCAGGGGCACGTACAGCGGTGCGGGTTCACCCGCCACGGTCACGCGGTAACAGATGCAGGGCTCGCCGTTGAATTCCTTGGTTTCGTACAAGTTGTTGCTGCTGTGCATCATCGACTTGACCCTGCGATACAGGCCTTCGGCGTCGTAGGCGTTTTCGGCAAGGTTCGCGAGGTCCTTGAGCATGACCGTTTTCACGATGCCGTTGAAGCTTTCCATGACGATGTTGTTCGAAGTGGAACGTCCCCAGATGGGGCCTCCCAGGAAAAGCGTGTCGGCAAAGGTGGTCTTGTTGCGTCCGTTGAAAAAGGCGATGGCCTTTGCCATGTTGGTGAGAGCGAGCCACTTGCTGATAGGCACGTAGATTCCGTTCTGCGAGCATAGTTCCGCGATTTTCCCGACGAGGGCGAGGGTGTCTTCCGAAAGTTCCACCTTCTTGATTTCCTCTTTCCAGGCGAGCTTTTCTTCGTTGGAAATGGCGAGCTCTTCGGGGGTATGGAAGTTCTGGAGCTTGCCTTGGTTCTGCAGGAGCGAGCAGAGCGCTTCGGGGCTCAGGCTGTCGGGCATCGAAATGGTGAGCGTAATCTCGTCGGCGATTTCGGCGCGACCCATGGCGTTTTCGGGACGGATGTCGCTGCTCAGGATGACGGTGGCGTTGTTGTTGTATCGCAGGGAGTTGCGGACGTTTTCCTTGGTGGAATCGTCGATGGGGTTGAAGTTCTGGAAAATGATCAAATCGAAGTCGCTGACTTTGGCCGGGAAGTCATGCTGGCGTGAACCGACTTGCAATACCCTGGCGTCCTTGAACGCGGATATCAGACGGCTGGTCAGAAGGTTCTTGCCCGAGCCGGTTCGGCCGTAAAGGTAGAAAGGCTCGTTGTTGACAGCGGCCAGGAACCCTAGCCTGAGGCAGGATTCCCTTTCTGGAAAGTCGACGCAGAGGTTCTGCAACAATTCCTGGATGCGTTGTGTTAAAGTCATTTCCCAATCCTTCGTGTAAATTTACTATGAATTTAACAATTCGTACAAAATGCGATGGGCCAGGGTCTCGTCTACGATGGTCTTTTGGCGGGCAATATAGAGGTTGTCGGGCCACGGGAAAGGCTTTTCGGGGGCTTTTTCAAGGCGCGCCGCGTCTTTTTCGGTAATGACGAAGGCGCTTTGCGGATTTTCTTGCAGGGCCCTTTGCAATTTGTCCGAAAAATGGCGGTCGTGGTCCTTCAAGAAGGTCGTTCCCGTGATGGCGATTCCCTGTTCCCGGATGTCGTTGCAAAGGCGCTCCGGGTCTCCGATTCCGCAGAAAATGTTTATTTGTCTGTAATGCGCTGAACCCTGAACACTCCGGAGGTCTTCGCCTTTCCTGTTTGTTATGTTGTCTATGGCAAATCGGATTTTTGAGGCGGAGCCGTTGCAGCGGATTTCGACTGTGCGGCCGGAGTGGTGGTCGGAGTGATCTTTGGCGAGGCTCCTGGCACTTCCTAGCGGCCACAGTTCGCAGAGGCGTGTGGGTGCATTTTCCCAGAGGAGCACGAAGGTGGTCGCCCCGACGAGCCTGCTGTCTTCGAAGCCGTCGTCGCAGAGGATGAAGTCGAATTCCTGGGTGCGGTCTAGTTCGTGGGCGAGGCGGTAACGGTTGCGCGTCGTAAAGATTTTGACACGGGGAGTTCCTGCAAAATGTTCCTGGAGCATTGCCGCTTCGTCGTAGGCGTATTCGTGACAGAGAATGGCGACGTGTTTCTCATGCGCGGAAAGTGTTTCTGCAAGCCAGGTGCAGAAGGGCGTCTTTCCCGCGCCACCGGTGCGGTAGGCTCCGACAACGACAAGCCGCGAATGCCTCAGCGGTTTCCCCGGCCTAAGGCAAATTGCGTGATGCAACAGGTAGGCGGCACGGTAACAGAGGACAATGGCTAAGCTCTTCATTCTTCTTGCTCAAACCTCATACCTCAAAGCGGCAACGCCGCGACCTCGCTCCTACAGGCAGTTTCTCTTTTGCTGCAAGAACAGGTCCGCAAGGACGAGGGCGGCCATGCTTTCGACAATCACCGGGGCGCGTACGGCGACGCAAGGGTCGTGGCGTCCACGAGCGGCGAGCGTTCCGTTTTCGCCACCGCGACCGGCGGTCTTCTGTTCCTGCGAGATCGTGGCGGTCGGCTTGAAGGCCATGCGGCAGTAGATGGGCTCGCCGTTGCTGATGCCGCCGAGGCTGCCACCTGCGTTGTTGGTGCGGGTGCGGTAACGGTGACCGTCAAAGTAAAGTTCGTCGTTGTGCTTGCTCCCGTGCATGCGTGCCGAGGCGAAACCGCTTCCGATTTCGAATCCCTTGCAGGCGGGGATCGACAGCATCGCCTGCGCGAGTAGCGCGTCCAGGCGGTCGAACACCGGTTCGCCCAGCGCCACCGGAGGATTCTTGACCAGGAGGCATACGGTGCCGCCGATGCTGTCGCCGTTGGCGCGTGCATCGAGTACGGCTTGTTCCATCTTGGCGCTCGCTTCCTTGTCGGGGCAGCGCACGGGGGATTCTTCGATCTGTTCAAGCGAGAGGGTGTTCAGGTCCACAGGGCCGCAGTCGACTTCGCCGATGGAATTCACCCAGGCGATAATCTCGGTGCCGTTCACCTGCTTTAAGAGCTTTTTCGCGACGGCGCCGGCGGCTACGCGGCCGATCGTTTCGCGGGCGGAGCTGCGTCCACCGCCACGGTAGTCCCTGAACCCGTACTTGAGGTCGTAGCACAGGTCCGCGTGTCCCGGTCGGTACCATTTCTGGATCTCGGCGTAGTCATGGCTGCGCTGGTCCTCGTTAAAGACGGCAAACGAAATCGGGGTGCCGGTGGTCTTTCCTTCGAAGACTCCCGAAAGGATTTTCACCTGGTCCTTCTCGTCGCGGGCGGTGGTCATCTTGCCCTGCCCGGGGCGGCGGCGGTTGAGTTCCGCCTGGATTTCCTCTTCGGAGATTTCGAGACCTGCGGGGCATCCGTCCAGGACCGAACCTACTGCCGGACCGTGGGATTCGCCCCAAGTGGAGACGCTAAAAATTTTACCAAAAGTGCTGGACATGCCACAAAATATAGATAATCGTAAGTTTTTCTAAAAAATTATCCATAAAGGACTTAACAACCGAAAGAAGTTTACTATCTTTTACATTGGATTTAGGAGATTCCTGTGAAACGAATCGGATTTATAGTAACGCTCTTGACGCTGCTTCTGTCTTTGGAAGCGGTTGCTCAACGTTATAACGACTTTGCCGGAATTCCGTTCGGGGCCTCCCGCGAAACCGTTATCGAAGAAGTGATGAAGCTCGGTTACGAGCCCTACGGTCAGAGCGGCGAGGGTGAACGCGTCGTTATCCCCGTGTTCATGTTCGGCGAACTGCCTGTGCAGGTCGATTTCATTTTCAACAAGAATGACAAGTTCTACTCCTTCGAAATCCGTACCGGCCGTGTGGAACGCGCCCGTCTGAGCAAGTCCTTCGAAGCTGTCGCCTATATGTCCGAGCAGTTCACGCTCAAGTACGGCAAGCCCTCGGCCAACCCCGCTATCGACGAGACTTCTTCCCTCAAGGAAAACTTGCTGAACCTTTACCAGCAGTGGTTCTCGGTCAAGGTGCTCAACATCTACACGGCCCTCGTCCAGAAGGACGGCCGCTATTTCGTGGTTGGCTCCGTGACGCACCGCAAGCTCGCTACCGAAAAGAATGCGGGTGCCGGTCGCAAGTCCGAGAAGGCTGTCTCGAACCAGCCGGTGTTCTAGCCTAATTTATACGTAAGTCAGATAAAGAACCTTCTTTTGTTTGGGTTCTTTTTGTTCCTGTACAAACCCAGCAATGCTATTGCAAAACAAGAGGATGATGCAATGCTAAACTATACGATAAGTTTTATAGTGAGATAGCTTTTATGAATATCTATAAATCACTTTTTTTGTTTTTTACCTTTGCTTTAACATCTTGCTTGGAAACTGTAGATCCAGACACATATAATTGCATTGATTCAAACCAGGTTGCTGCGATCAGCGTAATTTCAACAACGCAGGTAAGTGATGTTAGGGCTTATACGGATGAAAAGATTCTTTGTAAAAGTAATACTGAGTTATTTTTTAAGAAAAATAAAGATGACCAATTTTACCATTATTCTTATAATGATGAAGAGGTTGATTCCGAATATGAAGATTGGTTCGTTAAACTAGGGTGTTATATAAAATATAATGCGTCCTTAAAAAGTAAAGATGTCTTTTTCCAAATAAAGAAGGCTAATCAACTGGACGAAATCAAGGTTGACAGCTTGCTGAAGGGGAAAGAGCATATCTATGCAATTTCAGAGCAAGATACGGCATGGCTGTTCAGTTTTGAGATTAGTTTACTGAATGATGGTAATCCAGATTATAATTTTTCAATTTCGTCGAAATTGGGCTGCCATGGCGGTTATTGTTTTGTCACTTTGCCGATAAGTGAAAAAGAATTTTGCTTTGATAAGAACAATGAAAATATGAAGTATCTATTTGAATAGTCTCGAATTATACAATTAGTTTTATAGCGGTTTAGGTATAAGAAACGCATTTTCATTTCAAAAAAATGCCACGATGGCTACTGCATAGCCACCTTGCAAATTACAGAAAAAGCATTTTGTTACGATAAATAAATCGTCTAATGTCTTGGGGACTTTACGCCTTCAGCTTGTCCAGGGCCTCGTTTGGGCCGATGACGAACAGCACGTCGTTTTCCTTGAGCACGTAGTCGGCGATGTTACCGATCTTGGGTGTGGGTTCCAGCGGGTCGCGGATGGCGATCACCTGGATGCCGTACTTGTGCGTCAGGGAGAGGTCCTTCAGGGTCTTGCCGAGGAACGCTGCCGGGCAGGCGATTTCCACGATGGAGAAGCCTTCCATGAACGGCAGGTAGTCGAGCATGTTCGGGCGGTTGAGCCTTTCCGCGAGCGAGATGGCCATGTCGCGTTCGGGATGGAAGATGTCCGCCACGCCGAGCTTTTCGAGGATAATGGTATGGGCGGGACTACTGGACTTTGCGATGATGTGCTTCACGCCCAGTTCCTTGAGGTTGAGGACTGTCAGGAGCGATGCCTGCAGGTCTTCACCGATACAGCAGATGACGCTGTCCACCTTGGAAAGCGGCAGCGACTGGAGCTGCTTCTTGCGGGTGCCGTCGGCAACGACCGCCTGCGACACCTGGTTCGAGATATCCTGGATCTTTTCGGGGCTCGGGTCCACGACCATCACGTCGTGTCCAAGTGCGGTCAGATGGCGGGCCAAGAAATAGCCCGTGTTTCCGAGACCGATTACTACGAATTGTTTAGAAGCCATGGGCTATAATGTAGTAAAAGTAGACGGTAGTTAGTAGTCTGTTGTCAGTGGTTAGGAAAATTCAGAATTCAGAGTTCAGATTTCGGATTTAGAATAATTCTGAATTCCGAATTCCGAAATCCGAATTGTTTTTTCTCGTCTTTCGTCTAAATTAGCCCACCATGATGTCTTCTTCGGCGTACCACATGCCCTGCTCCTGCGTCTTTGCCACGGCGGAGATAAGGAACAGCGGTCCCATACGGCCGACGAACATCACGAGGCAGATCACGATGCGGCCCGGAATCGAGAGGTCCGGCGTCAGTCCCATCGAAAGTCCGCAGGTGCTGTAGGCCGAGACGACCTCGAAGAACACCTTGAGGAAAGATACCTGTTCGATGGAGTTGCCCGCCGCTTCGGTTTCAAGCAGCACAAGCGTTGCGACCACGACTACCACGATGGCCACCACGAAGATTCGCACGGCCTTGTCGACGGTGGTTTCGGGAATGGTGCGGCCAAGGATCTGCGTCTTGTTGCGGCCCAGCAGTCGGTTGAATCCGAGCAGGAAAATCACGGCGGTTGTGGTGGTCTTGATACCGCCGCCGCAGCTACCCGGGTTAGCGCCGATGAGCATGATAATTACGAAGAAGAAGAGCGAACCCACGCTGAGGGCGGGAACATCGATCGTATTGAGGCCTGCCGTGCGGCTGGTGAACGCCATGAAGGCGCTGGTTTCCAGTTTCTGCCCGAAGTTCAGACCCTCGAAGGTGTTGCTCCATTCGCTGAACATGAAGAACGCGATACTCACGAGGACGATAATCAGCGTGAAGCCCGTGGCGATGTGCGTATGCAACGACACCTTGCGGATGGCGCGTTTCTTGAGGTCGAACACGTAGCGCATTTCGGTAATCGCGAGGAAGCCGAAGCCGCCCGCGAGGGCGAGCACGCAGGTGGTAATGTTCATGAGCGGGTTCAGCTGGAATTGCACGAGCGAATCGGGGAACAAGGTGAAGCCCACGTTACAGAAGGAACTGACCGCCTGGAAAAGGCTGCAGAAAATGCGGTCGTAAAGGGCCATGCCGCTGAACTGCGTGAAGTAGATGACGGCGCCGATGGCCTCGAGGCCGAAGGTAAAGGGAAGCACTGCCTTCAGGATGCGGCCCGCGTCGACGTTGCCTTCCTGCGTGTAGTTCGCAAGCAGTGCCGACTGGTGGTTGAATCCCGGGTGCATGCCCGCAAGCAAGATAATCACGGTAGAAATCGTCATGATTCCAAGACCGCCCGCCTGCATCAGGAGAACGAGCACCCAGTTGCCGAAGGGGGTGAAGCTTGCGCTGATGTCGATCGTGGAAAGGCCGGTGACGCATACGGCGGACATGGCCGTGAAGAAGGCGTCGAGGATGCCGACGGGTTCACGCTGCGCAAACGGGAGCGACAAGAGGAGCGCTCCCAAGGAAACCAGCGCGAGGTAGCCCGACACGATCATCAAGATCGGGTTGCCCGACTTTTTCTTGACTTCGGCCTTCTTTTCCACGAAGTCAAATGCTTCGTACCTAGAACGTAACATGGGGGCAAATATAGAATAAGGTGAGAGTCGCGACAAGCATCAAATATGCTTGTCATGACCGAACCGATCTGTATGCACGCAAAGTGTGCCAATATAGAAATATGGCAGGGCGTCGTGCTATGTAAAAAAATTTGCCTATTGTGTAAAATAATCGCGGTTTTCTTCGTTGGCGGTGTGAAAAAAGCGTGTATAGAGTGGAGGCTATATGAATAGACACGAATCCATGTTGCGGATTGCGGCGAATTCCGACATCTCGGTCCTTCTGCTCGGGGAATCCGGTTCGGGGAAGGAGGTGGCGGCCCGCTTTATCCACGAGCACAGCCAAAGGGCGGGCGGCCCCTTTGTCGCATTGAATTGCGGTGCGATTGCCCGGGGACTTGCCGAGAGCATTCTGGAGGGGCATCGCAAGGGGGCGTTTACCGGTGCGGGCGAGGAACGCGCGGGGCTTGTGCGTTCGGCCGAAGGCGGGACGCTCTTCCTTGACGAAATCGGCGAAATGCCGCTAGAGACGCAGTGCAAGCTGCTGCGCATCCTGCAGGAGCGCACGGTGATGCCGCTCGGCTGCTACGAGAGTGTCCCCGTCAATTTTAGGCTCGTGTGTGCGACGAACCGCGATTTGCGTAGCGAGATCGCGGCGGGTCGCTTCCGTGAGGACTTGTTTTTCAGGCTGAACGTGTTTCCGGTGAAAATCCCGCCGCTGCGGGAACGCGAAGATTTCGAGCGGATTGTACACGAGCTGTGGCGAGATGTCAACGGGGCCTCTGCGAGGATGTTGAACCCTTATGAAATGGCGCTGCTCCGGAAAAAAACGTGGCCGGGGAACGTGAGGCAACTCAAGAACGTATTGCAGCGATTTTCGTTGCTGCAATCGTATGGTGTTACTTTGTCTAAAGTGATGGACGAGGAATTCGGCGAGGCGCCCCTGCCCCAAAAAGAAGCTGGCATCGTTGCGCCCCATAGTACAGGGGCGCCGGAGCACCTGATGATGGGCGGATTCAGGAACTTCGAGTTTGCCTATGAAAGGCTCTGCGATAGATGCGGAGAAAGAGGCGGTGAAAGGGTTGCTGAAAGGGCTCGGCGTTATGCGGCGTCTCCCGAGTGGAATTTAATTTGTACTGAACTCGCGAAAAACGAGGGAAACCGGAGCGTGACCGCGCAGAAACTGGGGATTAGTCGAGGGTGCCTGAATTACCAGATCAAGAAGCACAGCAGCTGAATGCCGCTAGAAACGCATTCCGAGCGTCAGGTAGTGGTAGCCACCGTCGAAAGCCTTTTTCGGGCTGTAGGCGTAGTCGAAGGAGATCATGCCGAAGGTGACGCCGAGGCCCGCGCTGATGCCGTCTTCGGTGTCGGGGCGTGCCGCGTAGCCAACGCGGAGGGCGAGCGTTTCCATGTAGTTGAGTTCGCCGCCGAATCTCCATTCGGGGTCTTCCATGTCGGCACGGCGGTAGGCGTCTGCGGAAAGGTGCAGGTCCCACTGGCTTTGGAATCCGAGGAGGCGTGCGACGGGGACGATTCCCGTGATGCCCGCCTGGAGTGCCATCGGTTCGTGTTCCGTTTCGCCGTCGTAGTCGCTCATGTAGCCGAAGTTCGTGAGGGTGGCGCCCAGGGCGAAGTATTCGCCGAGCTTGTAGGCGCCGCCGATGTCGCCGAGGATCGCGATGGCGGTCTCGTCGTCGATGGTCTGCGAGGCAAACCTTGCGGTGGCGGCCCAGCGGAATGCCTTGCCGCGGTTACCGAGGCCTGCCTGTACGGCCCAGGCGTAGGCGCTGTATTCCGAGGTCTTGAAGCCTTCTTCGTCGCGGCCCTCGATTTCGTCGTAGCCCAGGTATTCGGCGCCTGCCGAGAAGGTCAGCGGGAAGTCGAACAGGGTGAAGGGGAGGGCGAAGTAGGCCGTCGAGAAGTCGTCGGCGGTATTTTCGGGGAAGATGACGTGGTTCACGCCCGCTTCGGCTTCCTGCACGGCACCCATGGCGAGTGGGTTGCGGGAAACTTCGGAGGCGCTCTTGGCGTCAGCAGTTCCGGCTCCAGAAAGAGCGGCGCTGCGGGCCGAGACCTGCATCGAGAGGAACTTCATCGAGACATCGCCCGCGTCAACGTTCCAGTGCTCCCCGGCAAGTGCGAGGGAGGCGGATACGAAAGCAAAGGCGACGAAACGTTTCAGCATATAGGTACAAAATACAAAAAAAAGAGATTAGAGCTTAGAACTTAGAGTTTAGAATTTAAGGTTTGGAACAAATCTAAGCTCTACCATCTAAGTTCTGTCAACTAACTTCAACTATCTCCAGCTTTCCATGATCTTCATGCAACCGGCCAAAAGTTCTGCGGAACGAGCCTTGTCGTCGGTTTCCACGTAGCAGCGGAATTCCGGGGCGTTGCCGCTCGGGCGCAGGTGCACGATGTCGCCGGAGTCGAATTCCATACGGTAGCCGTCGGTCTCGTCGATGGAGACGATTTCGCCGTGGAAGGGCGCCGGGGTCGAGCCGTCCTTGGGCTTGAAACGGCTGGGTTTCGCGGTGAGACTGCCGAAAAGTTTCTTGCCGAGTTTCTGCTCGCGGATTTCGGCGAGTTTCGCCTTCGAGATATCGGTCGGGAATTCCTTGAGGCGGTCGCTGAGCGTAAAGCGCTTCGGGAGTTTCTTCAGGAGGTCCACGACGCACATGCGTTCTTCGCGCACGCGTACCATTACGGCAAGCATCGGGAGCAGCGCGTCACGGGTGGGAAGCGCCTTGAGCGTACGGGTCGCGCGCGTCTCGTTACCGTGGCAGTCGCGTTCCACGAATTCGCGGGTGAGGTCGGTCTGCAGCAGGAATCCGCCGTTCGCCTCGTAGCCTGCGACGGAGACGCTCTTGTCGGCGCTGTCCACCAGGCTTTCCATGCCGGCGATTACATAAGGGCTGCCGATGCGGGTGCGGCAAATTTTTTCGAAACTGTTCGACTTTTCGAGCGACGTGTTGCAACTCACCGGAGTTGCAATGCGCTTGATCCCAAGCGCCTGGGCAGCGAGGATGCCCAGCACGTCGCCACGCAGCCACATGCCTACATCGTCTGCCAGAAGCGGGCGGTCGCTGTCGCCGTCGGTGCTGAAGATGGCATCCACGAAATCCTTGTGCGCAAAGTCGCGGGCGAGTTCTTCGTCTTCCTTGCGGATAGCCTCGGTGTCGACCGGGATGAAGGTCTCGCTGCGGGCAAACGGTTTCACCGTCGCACCCAAACTTTCAAGGACCTTCACCACGATGTCGCGGCCCACGGCGGAATGCTGGTACACGCCGATGGTAAGACCCGAGAGTGCCTTGGTGCCGAAAAATTCGGGGTAGCGCTTCACGTAGTTTTCTTCGGCTTCCGTTTCGACGGTCGGAAGTGCGGGGGCGTTCTTCAGCATGCCCTTGCTGTCAAAAATGGATTCGTCGAAATCGACGGACTGCGAGACGATTCCCTGTTCGTCGGCCTTGGTGATTTCGCCTTGCGGGTGGTTGAACTTGATGCCGTTGCGGTCGGCGGGAATGTGGCTGCCCGTCACCATGATGGTCGGGAGCGCCTTGTCGATGCCGTAAAGGGCGATGGCCGGGCTCGGGATGCGTCCGCAGTAGACGACCTTCCACGAGGAATCTTCGCCGGCCTTCACGAGCGCCTTCAAGATGCGTTCGGTACTCGGGCGCAGGTCGCCTGCGATCGCGATGGTGTGTTCGCACTTGTAGCTTGTTTCGCAGTACTTGATAAAGGAGCGGGCGTACACGTAGCATACGCGGTCGGTCATCGCCGTTACCAGTCCGCGGGCTCCGCTGGTGCCGAATGCCACGCCGGATTGCTTCATTACTTCTTGCATCGAAACGCTCATAAAAAACCTCTATTTTATCCTCGCCGCAATAGCCTTGGTTTAGCGCGGCGACTCATCTTTTTTCTAAAAAATAAAAAATTAAAATGCTCCGGCGAAAGATTGCCTTTGCATAAACCTGCGGATGAAAATAAGATACTATCTTTGTAGTGTTATGGCTATTGATTTTTCGAAAACGTTCCCCCTGCTCCCTCTGAGGGATGCTGTTGTTTTTCCGCACACGACCCGCCGCATTCTGGTGGGGCGAGACATTTCTTTGCGCGCCCTTGAGTATGCCGAATCGCATGACGGCGAGATTATCCTCTCGGCGCAGAAAAATATTGAACAGGAAGAAATCGAGAACCCGATGCTCGACCTTTATTCGGTGGGTGTCGTTGCGCACGTGAGTAACGTGACCCCCTTCCCGAACGGTTGCGTGAAGGTGGTGCTCGATGGCGAACAGGTGGTGGACCTCCGCTCGATTTCGACGAAGGACCAGTTCCTGATGACGACGGTTTCGCCGCACAAGCCGACGATTACGTCTACGGACAAGAGCTCCCAGCTGGAAACGGTGCTTTCGCACTTCAAGGAATATTCCCTGCACAGGAACATTTCGGAAGGCATGGTCGATGCGCTGTTTACCATGGATAGCCACATCAACGCCTTTTACGGCATGATTCCCTTCTTGCAGATTTCGCTTGACGAACGCCAGCGCCTGCTCGAAATTGGCGAAATCGACGAACTCGCGCAGCGCCTGATCGAAATTATGCAGGTGGCTGCCGACACCGATACCATGATGGTGAAGGTGCAGCAGAATGTGCGCCAGAAGATGGCTCAGCAGCAGAAGGAATGGTTCATTTCGGAACAGATCCGTCAGTTGCAGGACGAACTGGATGGCGAAAGCGGAAACGCCTCGGAACCGGATCAGTTGCTCAAGAAAGTCAAGGCGAAAAAATTTTCCCCGGCGATCCAGGAAAAGCTTGAAGAAGAAATTGGCCGCATGAAGTTGATGCAGCCGACGTCCCCGGAATATGCAGTGAGCAGGAATTACCTGGACTGGTTCCTGAACCTGCCTTACGGCGAATATACCGACACCGTGCTCAACATGAAAAAGGTGAAGGGCGAACTCGATTCCAAGCACTTTGGTCTCGACAAGGTGAAGGAACGCATCATGGAATACGTGGCGGTCCTGAAGCTCACGGGAACCGAACGCCGTGCACCGATTCTTTGCCTGGTGGGCCCTCCGGGCGTGGGCAAAACGACTCTTGTCGAATCAATTGCGAATGCCATGAAGCGCAACTTTGTGCGCATCACTCTCGGCGGCGTGCGTGACGAAGCCGAAATCCGCGGTCACCGCCGCACCTATATCGGCGCGATGCCCGGCCGCTTTATCCAGGCCCTGCGTCGTGCAAAGTGCATGAACCCGATTATCCTCTTGGACGAAATCGACAAGATGGCGAGCGATTTCCGTGGCGATCCGGCGAGCGCGATGCTTGAAGTCCTGGACCCGGAACAGAACCACGACTTTACGGACCACTTTATGGAAGTGGGGCTCGACCTTAGCCGCGTGCTGTTTATCGCGACGGCGAACAACGAGGCCGAAATTCCGGAAGCCCTACGAGACCGTCTCGAAATGGTGCGCCTGCCCGGCTACTATCCGCACGAAAAGTTGCAGATCGCAAGCAAGTACCTGGTGCCGCGCATCTGTGAACGTACGGGTATCGAAAACGGCAAGGATGTCGCCTTTGACGACGACATGATTGCGAAGGTGATTCGCGAATGGACCCGCGAGGCGGGCGTGCGCGAACTGGAACGTACGCTTGAAAACGTGGTGCGTCACCGTGCAAAGGACAAGGTGATGGGCAAGAAATATAAGGCCGAAGTCACCGAGAAGACCTTGCAGGAATACCTGGGTGCTCCGCGTTACCTTGACAACCAGCTGCCACCTGCTGGCCGTCCGGGCGTTATCGTGGGCCTTGCATGGACAAGCGTCGGCGGCGAGATTTTGCCAATCGAATGTATGCTCCTGCCCGGCAAGGGAACGCTACTCATGACGGGTAAGCTCGGCGACGTGATGAAGGAGTCCGCACAGATTGCCTTGAGCCTCGTGCGTGAGCGTCTGGAACGTTTCGGTATCGACCCGAATGTGGTGAAGAAGACGGATATCCATATCCACGTGCCCGAAGGAGCCGTGCCGAAGGATGGACCTTCTGCGGGTATCGCGCTGACGCTCTGTCTGCTTTCGGCGTTTACGAAACAGCCCGTGTCTCCCGAAATCGCCTTTACCGGTGAAGTGAGCCTGACGGGTGCATGCCTCCCGATCGGTGGCCTCAACGAGAAAGCGCTTGCTGCGCTCCAAGCGGGCGTGAAGACGCTTCATCTCCCTGCAGGTAACCAGAAGGACGTGAACGAGCTTCCGGCTCCCGCGAAGAAGGGCCTCAAGATTTTCACGCACAAGCACATCGACGAAATCATCAAGGTGCTGTTTGCGGAGAAGAAGACGGCCGCTGTGAAAAAAGAAAAGAAATAAACGAATGTCATTGCGAGCGAAGCGTGGCAATCTAGGAATACTATGGAATTCACACTTGAACAAATGCGCGAGCACCTTGCAGCTCTCGAAGCAAGGATTACCGAAGCTTGTAAGATTGCGGGCCGCAGCCGCGATGCGGTAAAGCTTGTGTGGGTAAGCAAGTTCCACCCAGCCGAGGCTGTGGAAAATGCGATTGCGCTCGGTGCCACCGACTTTGGCGAGAACCGCGTGCAGGAAGCCGAACTCAAGTTCTCGACGCCGCGTACGGCCCTCGACGGTAGCCGCGTGCGTTGCCACGTGATTGGCCCTGTACAAAGTAATAAACTCAAGAAGGCGGCGATCGTCGCCGACTGTATCCACTCCATCGCAAGTATCGAAGCGGTAGAAAAGCTCGAGAAAGTCTGCGCGGCGCTCCCCGGCAACGGCGCCGATGCATCTCAGGGTAAAATCCTCGAAATCCTTTTCCAGGTGAATGCCGGCGAAGAAGAAACCAAGAGCGGTCTCGACGTGCACGAAGCCGAGGCTTTTCTGGAGTCTCTGGAGACTCGCGGCGAAAATGCATTTCCGCACCTGCGTTTCCGCGGCCTGATGACCATCGGCAAGAACACCGGTGTCGCCGAGGACAGCCGCGAATGTTTCGCTTTCCTCCGTAACCTCCAGCAGAAATTCCTCGCGAAGGGCGGCGTGTTCGCGAAATTCGACCAGCTTTCGATGGGCATGACCGGTGACCTCGAAGTCGCCATCGAAGAAGGTTCCACGATGATCCGTGTGGGGACGGCCCTCTTCGGTGAACGCGACTACAGCAGATAAGACCGTTCGCGCTAAGGTAAGCAAAGCAATACGATTGGCGCTCACTCTCGCAACCGTTCTTGATTGATATCAAGAACTTGTTGCTCACGGTCGATGAACGACTAGGTGTTTTTTTTTTTAATTTATTTCCTATGAGCAACGCTACACCCGATTTCAATTCGCAACATTTTGAGGTTGCAGGTTTCATTCGCGAAGTGTTCGGCTACATGGAACGCTTCAAGGGTCAGCTGTTTGTGCTGAAAATCGAGGACGACCTGATGAGCCATCCGCTTTTCCCGGTGCTCATGAGGGATATCGCCATTCTGCACAAGGCGGGAATCCGCATCATCATCGTACCGGGGACGCGCAACAGCATTGACGCGCAGCTCAAGGCGTGGGAACTGGAATCGAGTTTCTATGCGGGTGTGAGACTTACGAGCGAGGAGACTCTTCCGCATATCGAACAGGCCTCTCTGGGCGTGGCCCAGCATATTATGAGCCACCTTACGGCAAGCGGCTTGCGCGGCATTCAGGGCAACTGGGTGCTTGCGCGAAGCATGGGCGTCATCGACGGCATCGACTACATGCGTACCGGCCGTATCGAACGCATCCAGCGCGACATTCTGGATCAGCTTCTCGACGAAAAGTTCGTGCCGATTATTCCACCCATTGGCTGGAACAAGCTCGGACACGCTTACAACATCAGCTCGACCGAACTTGCGACCGAACTCTGCAAGTACATGAAGGTCGGCAAGCTCTTCTTTATCGGCAACCAGAACGGTATCAAGCTCGATGGCCTGGTGACCGGCAAGAACACCAAGTACCTGGAACCCACGGAGTCGGGCGTGATCTCGGCCATGGACGTGGACCAGGCGAAGGAACTGCTGGAACTCAATTCCGACCAGCTCGACTTTGCGCAGATGGATTACCTGATGAACGCCATCCATGCCTGCGAGGCGGGCGCGAACCGTGTCCACCTTCTGAGCGGCGAATTCCAGGGCAGCGTGCTGCAGGAAGTGTTCAGTGCCCGTGGTGACGGTACCATGGTGTACGCGAACCAGTATTCCAGTATCCGTCCCGCGATCATGGAAGATATTCCGGATATCCTCCGGATTATGCAGGACTACATCGACAAGGGTTTCCTTGTGCCGCGTACGCAGGAAAGCATTTCCGAAAAGCTCAAGGATTACGTTGTCTACAGCATCGACAACAGCATTCACGGCTGCGGCGCCTTGCACGAATTTGAAAACGGCATGGCCGAAGTGGCGGGCATCGCTGTCGCCGCGAACTACCGCAAGTCGGGCATTGGCGATGCCATCGTGCGTCACCTGATTTCGGTGGGCCGCATGAAGGGCTACAAGACGCTGTTCCTGCTTACGACGCAGGCGCTCGACTGGTTCTATCATTTCGGTTTTGTCGACGGCACGGTAGACGAACTTCCGCCGACCAAGCGCGACCATTACAACAAGAAACGTCATTCTCGCATTCTGATGCTCCCGTTGGATAAATAAAGCGGGGAAGGAGGAACCATGAATACTCTCGAGGCAATCAAGACACGTCGCAGTACGCGTAAGTTCAAGGCGCGCGCTGTCGAAATGGAAAAGTTGCAGCAGATTGTCGAGGCGGGCCGCTTTGGACCCACGGGCGGCAACGCGCAAGGCAACCATTTCTTCGTCATTTCGAACGCGACCGCCCTCATGATGCTCAAGGATATGGTTCAGACCGCCTTTGCGAAGATGGAACTCCGTGACGACCTTTACAAGAGTCTCAAGAATTCGATCATGCTTTCGCAGAAGGGAAATTATTCCTTCAGCTACAATGCTCCCGTGCTGATAGTGGTCGCGAACAAGAAAGATTACGGCAACAACATGGCGGATGTCGCTTGCGCCGTCGAAAACATGATGCTTGCCGCGAATGAACTCGACCTCGGTAGCTGCTATATCAATCAGCTCAAGTGGCTGAACGAGGAACCCTCGATTCGCGGATACCTGGGAACGCTCGGACTTAAGGACGACGAGCGTGTCTATGCATCTGTCGCTATCGGTTATGCCGATACCGAATCGGGCCTTCCGAACCGTACGGAAGCGCCCCGCATCGGCAACGAAGTCGTATTCGTCTAAAAAACAAATTTCTATCGCGTCATCTTTTGTCGCAGTAATAATGTATATTAAACCGTAGAGGTTTATTATGGCAGATATTACCCGCGCAGACCGCGTCCTTCAACTATTCGCGCTACTGATAACGAATCCGAGCAGGAGCTATTCCATCAGTGACTTGATGGAGGCTTTGGAAATTCCCGAAAATGAGCGCCGCAATGTGCAACGCGATATGCAGACGTTGACTTCTGCCAACGGGGGCGCCTACATCCGTGTGTTAAGCGACCGACGCGCTTTCCGTTACCAGTCAGCCATTAAATCGGCGGATAACCTGCTTTTTCCGAATTTCGAAAATACCATGCTGCATTTCGTGTTTCTGCAGCGCATCGCGAATATGTACCCTGCCGCAAGTGAGACCGTCACGGATTTACTCGAAAAAATCCGGAAGAGTCTGCCCGCAAGCGAAAAGAAGGCCGTGGATCAGCTTGCTCAGGACTTGAACTCGCGAATCCTTTTTGCGGGAACTCCGCCCATGTTCGAGGAAGATTCCAGCGAAAAGCTCAAGGTCATTCTGCAGGCGATTCACCAACGCCGTAAAATACGCGTTGCCTATGTCAGCGAAAATGGGAACATCCCCAGCATACGAATTCCGCTAATGGTCATTTTGTATCAGGGTGAAATCTACATCGGTTGCGAATCGCAGTCGCACCCTGGCGATACTTATACGCTCAAGTTCCGCCGAATCCAGAAGGTCGAACTTACCAAGGAAACCTTTCAGGATAATCCGAAAACACTTGAAATGCTGCGCAAACGCGTGCGCCTCGGATCCGCAATTTTTGGTCCGCAAGACCCGAAAGCCGAAGACGTGGAAATCGTGTTCAGTAGCCATGTGCAGTGCTATCTTGAAGAAAAGCCATTCCAACGTTCGATGAAAGTGGAAAAGATGTATGATGGCCGCCTACTGGTCACGATGAAGGCGCTCAACGACGAACTCCTGTTCCGCTGGGTGCTCTCGTACGCCGACTGCGCCGAAGTCATCAAGCCTGTCTCCCTCCGCAACAAACTCCGCGAATTCTCGTATTACCTCGACAGCACCTACCGCCGAAACCCCAGGCATTAAAAGTGTAGAATGTTAGAAGCAGTCATCCTCGACCGAGTATAGCGAGGGAGGGGATCTAGATTACAAAAAGTACTCTCAAACACGACATTATTTGTCGTAGTAGAAACCTATTTTGATAAGAAATCAAAATAGGGGCATATAGTGCAATTCGATTTAATTAAATCTTTAGGCGACGGAGATAATCAGATTGATTACGGCTTCGTCTTTGGAGGTGACCGTCAGAAGATTCTGCTGATAAAAGCGGGACAGGACGGCTCCATTTACGGGTATCGCAACAAGTACTTGAAACTTGCTTGCGAAATGCGGGAACTGTACGGATTTTCTGTGGTTTGCGCGTCTACGCCGTCCTCTGACATAAGCCAGATGGAGCAATTTGCAGAAGTGGTGAAATCTGAATTTGAAATTGGCGGACAGACCCGAATCTACTTTATGGGAATGTCGATGGGAGCCTCCATCGGGTGCATAGGACGATCGCTATTCCTTGAAATCAGCCGATTCCTGTTGGTGAACCCTCCGCTCATGATAAACACGACTAGGATATGCCGCAGCGCCAAGGCTTTTGAAGGCGACATGATGACATTCGTTTTCGGGAGCCTTGATCCTTCAGCACATTTAGCAGGGCTTCTTAAGCTCCATGAGCGCGAGAACATGCGTGTAGTCATTGTGCCAGGGCAAGACCATCACTTTTCAAGAAATGAATTTCGACTACTGGAATTGATGAAGCTGTTAAATTCTGAAGACAAATTGAAACAAGGAGCATAATTATGAACATCATTATGACCCTGACACAAAAGTACAATGACTTAAAAGCCCTGGTAAAGCGTTCATACGCAGATGAGAATATGCGAAATGAAATATGGGAATATATCACGGGCTACATTCTTACGGATGACAAAAAGCAAATTCAAGAGGACCGCCTAGAACAATTTACGACATTCCTCTGCCACACGGGTCGCCTGGCTCACATTGACATCGTTCTCGACGCGACCGACTTCAACAAATACTCTGCCGAAAGGGATAAGGCTTTTGTCAATGCCATTGAGAAAGCGTGGCCGAGCCCATGGGTTTCCATCTGTTATGGAGAATCCATCGAAACCGACCACGAACTTAACCGATTCTTCTATATGAAAAAGGAGGGGTGATGAGAGTTTTCATCTCCGGCTCTAAATCGATTTCAAAATTGCCCAAAGAAGTCAAGTCGCTATTTGACAGTTACATTGTCACTGGAGCGGAAATTCTCGTGGGTGACTGCTACGGCGTTGACGCTGCCGTGCAAATGTATTTGGATTCCAAAGGGTACAGCAACGTAATCGTTTACTGCAGCGGTGAAACACCAAGGAACATTTTTGTTACGGGAGCAAAAGTATGTTCTTACGCAGAAGCCGCCAAGGGCCTTACAGGCAGTGCATTCCAGTATGTGAAAGACATCCAAATGGCGCAAGACTGCGATACGGCTCTCATGATTTGGGACGGAAAAAGCAAAGGCACCGCTGAGAACATCCGCCGCATAAAGGAAATGAATAAACCTTATCAAGAGATTATTGTAAACTCCTGTAAAGTGATTAATCGGTGATTAATCGCTGATTAATCGGTATCAAGTTTTTTACGTTGCCGTTTTTCGAGTAGAAACGGCATTTTTGCGTTTGGTACAATTTTTGCAAAATATAGGACATGGAAAAGAATAACGTCAAACGCAAACCTCTTTCAGAATGCATTGTCAAACCAGGTGAAAAAAGTCCGTATGCCAGTCTGCTGGTGGATTTGGCTTTTAAGAAGGCGTTCAATCCTGACAAACCCGTAAGTCGTCAGAACCTTGTCAATTTGCTGAACGACTTGCTCGAACCGCAACTCAAGCGGCCAATCGTAAATGTGAAGACTCGCAACGTGGCGCACAATTTGAGCGGAAGCAAGGAATCTCGCACGGCGATTTTCGACCTGCACTGTGAAGACGATATGGGAAACTTGATTGAAATCGAAGTGCAGATTCGCCGTATGACAAACCTTTTGAATCGCCTTGCGTTCTATGCGAGCGAAATGGTTGCAAATCAGGCTGAACCTGGCAATAATTGGAATTACAAAATCAAGCCAACCTATGTGATTGCATTTACGCAACATACGATGTTCGAAGATGAACGTATTGTTCATCGCGCCACGGTTGTTGACTTGGAAACGGGGGAACAGTTTCTTGATACCTATAACTTCACTGCAATTGAACTTTCAAAGGTTCCCTTTTTCATTGAGGCAGGAGCATCAAGCCTCCGCAAGTGGCTGTTTTTCTTCCGTTTTCTGGATAAGTTGAAGGAGTTGCCCGCTGAATTGGATGAAGAAAAGTTCGAACACTTGACAGAGAGTTCAAAAGTATCTAACTTCTCTAAAGAAGAATTTGAGGTATACCAGAAAATGCATCACGAAAAATGGGACCATAACCTTATGGGAGAGGCCTTTTTGGAGGACTACGCGGACTTAGTCAACGCGAAGGTTACCGAAGGCGTCCTTGACAAAACTCGTGAAATTGCTCGTGATATGCTTGCCGAAGGTGATTCGGTGGAAAAGGTTGCTCGAATAACGCATCTTTCTGAAGATATCGTTCGCGAACTATAAACCGAACTATAAACCCGTCTATAAATCCGCCTATAAGACCAAGGTCAAAAATTTTGACCTTGAAAAACATCTTGAGGTCAATTTTTTTGACCTCATGTTTTTTCTTGTAACCGGATCGTTATCGGGAACGGAATTTCTTTTAAGAAGTTTTCTGTTTGTTTCAAGATACCTTGCAAAGCTGGAATTCGTTCTAGGTAATTTTGGGTGTCGAAATCCATTTCGACGGTGTATTCGTCGTTGATTGAGACTTCTAGCGAAAAGGTATTTTCATCTTTGGTCAAATTCCAGGAATACTTTGAAGATTCCATAATGTGCGAAATCGTCGCACGGATTGTATCTCGCGCGATTTTTTCCAACTTCTGCTCTTTTTCAATTTCGATTATGATTCTTGATGACTGCTCGCAATAAATTGGAAATTTCTCAATGAAATTTGCGAGATTATCGAGTGTGGCGCCGAGGTCGCATTGACTGCGCCGCAAAGAAACGTTGAATGCCTCTATATCCGTGTGCTGAAAATGGATGCTTAAAAACTCGGCCTCGCAATTCACGATAAGGCTGATAGATCCCCGCCCCACAAAAGATTTCGAGATGCAGATGGCCTGCGTCTTATCGCATTCGCGATAGCCCCAGGATTCCTGCTTATAAGATATCTCAAATCCGACATTTGGCCGCGCCTTTTTCAAGCGAATAAACGCTGCGTAAACACCATCTTTATCCGGGAAGAATCCGTCTGTATTGCAAGCATAAATCTTCTTGACAAGCGGCTGCCAGAAATTATGGCAGGCTTCGATTTGAAGAGGGGTTCGTACATAAAATAAATTAATGATGGAACTTTTCAAACCGACAACCATTCAAATTATTTTTCTTCCTTCAAATGCGATAAAAGTAAAGAAAACGCCCCTTTTTTATCCAAATCCAAACAGTATACGCTTACCGAGATCTTCAAACTATTGCAATCGCTTTCAAATTTTTGAATATTCTCTTTCATATCTATATTTTTAGGATAAATAAGCCAGATATTTGGACAATTATATTTATGACCATAGGCAAACATCTGATACATATCTTGTTGAGAAATACCATAATTTGAGTTATAGTCATTTACTAGCCGCTTCCATTTTGTATCTAAAATGATATTGATTTTATCATCCTTTTTCATTACGATGTCTGGGCGCATATGAAATTTATTTGAAGGAACTTCAAATAAATATTTTGCACCATATTGCGAACGAACATTCCATTCTCTCCAATAATCGTCTTCCGTCTCCTTGATGACCGCTTTACGCAACATCTTCGCCACGTATGCTTCAAAGACTTTTTCCATCGGAAAAAGAATTGACCTTACAGAAGTTTTTCCAGAGAATGTTGAGAAACTTTTATTTTGAAGAAAAACTCGTGCCCACGCCATTAAGTTTTCATATTCGGTCGTATTTCGAGTTTTTACCACTTTTGAGAAATCTGCTTCATAATTGATTGAGGCTTCAACCTGTTCAAAGAACATCAGTTGCCTTCGAATTTCTGCAAGATTAGAATCACTATTTGATTTTTTATTGAGATATAGTAAAGTTGATTTGACCAGTCTATTTTCTGGACGATTTAATTGGAATTCATCATATTCTACGTAAAAACGCTCTTGGTGAACAAGGTTTTCTCGTATATTCTGCGAAACAAGTAATTTACCCTTAAAAGTTTTAGAATTTTCCTCTATATGAACATAACCAGATTTTAAACCCATGCGAGTTAGCTTCTGTACATCATTCAAAAACATTTGAATGAAAATTTCGAACAACGGCATTTTGGATGTGTTTAAATTTGCAAAATCAGATACCTTGAACTGATTTTCATCCATACATTGCAACATTTTTAAGAAAATATTCCGTGTTTTATCGCATTCTTTGTCATCATCCGATAGATCAATTTTAGGTAAGATCTCTATACGAAAACCATCCGGCAATTCAACAACCCCAACATAGTTTTGAACTTTGATGGCTTCTTTACTGTTTTTTACTATGAGTTTGAAAAAATCTGGAGCATATTCTTTTTTTGAAACATCACTAGCCTTTAAGACAAAATCTCGAAGCAATTTAAATCGATTGTTTGAGATTTGTCTTTCAGCATTTCCCTGCTCAATGATTTCAAACTCCTTTTTTATCAGAGTTTTCATCAAATAATATCTTTATAGCTTTCAGGGTTATCAAAAGCATCTTGATTTATCTGATATATATATTTTTCTGTATTGAGGTCTTCGTCATCTTCCCCCTTCTTGAAAAGATCTTCTTGTGGGAGAACCTTTGTTATGAATTGACGCACTTCATCCTTCCCATTATCACCTAACACAAGGCGAATCTTTTCGTAATCGTCATAGAAATATTCTTGAAGTAATGGAATGACTTTATTTTTAAATACTAATTTTAAATCATCAAATGTTTTTACATTTAAAAAAAACGCATGCCCTATAGTATGTTCTCTATCATAGAGATATTCAATACGTTTGTTTATGGTTTCTAACATTTTGCAAACATCAATACCAATATCATCCCCTATATCATTTCTCAGAACACCCGTATCCGGCATCATTTCAACAAAATTAAACCTACGACGTAGAGCAGTATCCATCATTGCTATGGAACGATCCGCTGTATTCATTGTTCCTAGAATATAAACATTATTTGGAACTCCGAATTCGTCTCCAGAACAAGGAAGCGTGACTTTCAAGTTTTCCTTTTCTCCCAAACGTTTAGAAGGTTCGATAAGCGTTATCAGCTCCCCAAAAATTTTGCTGATATTGCCACGGTTGATTTCATCTATAATAAATACTCTCGCATTACTTGACAAGTCATTACTTTCGTCGCCATTGAATTCTTTCAATCCGCATTCTTTTTTCATATACTCTACAATGGCCTTTCTGTAGTTGTCATGACCACCTTTTTTCACACCAGGTTTTTTCCTGTATATATTTTGCAGTTGTTTCTTATTAAAGAATCGATGAGCATCCTTTGCCTTTAATCCGTTATGAGATACATTCCATTCAATAGCAAAGGTTTTGTTTTTATCGCTAATATAAGGTATTTCAAGGTATTCCTTATCTTCATCATCTAGTTTATCGCACAATACACCCCATGCGTCATCAAAATTACCGGATATTTTATCACAAAAAGCCTTGAAACGTCCTGTTTCCAACTTGTATTTCAACGTTCCTGTAGAATCATCAAGGTCTGGTTTAATTCCCTCAATAAAATCCTCATAACCATAGGATTGATGGAAGGTCACAAACTCGATACGTCCTTCATCCTTAAGAGCATCATATCGTTGTTTTACGGAATCATAATTTTCCTTCATTTCTTTTTTTATTTCTTCAACATCTTTATCTTCGCAAATAGCAACGGCATAAGCCATGGTGTTGAAGGTTTTGCCCGTTCCCGGAGGCCCATAAAGAATAGTATTTAATTCAATTTTTTCTTTATTCGCTTCAAACACACTCATTTCTTTCTCTCCATTGTTACTAATTCCCGAAGAAATCACGCCTTTACTCTTTTGAATTAATTTTAAGATTTTGGATCCGTATTTTTTTTCAAATTCAAGCATTCCGTCAACGGCTTCATCTACAATTTTTCCACTTGAGAGGGGGATTCTTTTGTAGTCAATAGTTGTTTTGTTTCCAAAAAAAGATGACTTAAAAGACTCCTCTTTTTCAACTAATTTTTTAAACTCAATTTGATTCGAAAATTTGCTCTCGCAGTGAAAACAAATTTGCATATTTCCTTTACCATCTTCTCGGAATTCATAATGACATGCCGAATCACGCCAATCATTCGAATTGGCGTTCACAGGTTTATATTGCAAAAATCCATTCCCTAATTTGATACGCGCAAGAAGCCCCTCACTTTGTGCATCCATCGCTATTTGAATCTTTTCTAGAAGGGTTTTGTCGTTGGCGTCAGAATCATCTGTCAAAGGTTCCTCTATATAGCCCTTCATCAATTTGATGGCAGAAAGTGCCGTGTCTAGATCATTTTTTATTTCTTTGCCTAATTTTTTATAAGCAGGAAAAGTTACGGAGAAACCACGGATTCCGTCGTCATTGTCACTCATGAAACCGCGCACTTGTTTTTCATAGTGGTGATACCAAACATCCACCCCCAAAAGATTTTGAAATTCCCTTGAATGCCCTTCTAGGATATTGAGTTTTTTTTCTATATTTTCGTAATTTTTTTCCTTTTCCTCTTCTTCCCAAAAACGCAGAAAGACATTTAACTTGTTGCTCTCATAGTCAACACTCACACCGACATATGTGCCTGTTAATAATCCATTTTTGTTGGAATTAAAGAAATATCCCCGTGTTTTACCAGCAATCTTATCACCTTTGAGAAAGGAAAATTTCTTTTTTGCCTCTTCTAGATAACCGTTTAGGAAGGCTATTATTTTTTCTTCTAAATTGACATTCATGTGCTCTCCCTTTGTTTTTCAAGAACAATATAAATATATATCCTTTTTTAGAAAAAATCCGTTTTGGCTTAAAAAAACTTAATTACCTCTTTTTTTTCAAGAAATAGATGCACATTTTGCGTTAGGGACAGTTACCCGAAGGGACGAGACTTGCGTAAGCAAGGCTCGGTGAGCGCGCCGTTAGCGACGTGCGAGTATGGCCCGACCCGCCAGGGGAACGCCCATAAGGAAATTTTTCACTACGGTTCTAGTTTGTTGTAATTCGGGATGGGTAAATCGTAGGGCAGGATGCGGCTGTCATCATCGCCTTTGACTTCGTTGTTGAACGCGCCGATGACGCTCATCCAGTTATTCGTGCACTTGTCGCTAAATATGCTCCTGCATTTTGTTCACAGGAACTTCATGAGCATCTTTTTCTCGTTATTGTCCAGAAACCAAACGGATTTGTTGTACGAGGAGCCCAGTTCGTATTTGGGTTCCAGAAAGGAGATGCGTGCGCTTTTGGTCGCGAGTCCTCGTTTCCAATGGTTGTATAGCGTGAAATAAGGCTTTTTGCCGGGGCCGATGTCGATGACGGCGCGAAGGTCTATATTCAGGCTCTTGCTCCACGCCCCGTTACAGGACATCATGTTGAATTCCGAGAGTTGCAATTTGCCATCGGGCGAATAGACGTTGATTTGCCTATCGGATTCATAATCCAGATCGTTGTCGACGGGCAGGTACATGATGGAAAAACTATAGGTTGGGCAATAGAAATCTCCGCCCTTGACGAAATCACGTAGCACTTTTTTGGCGGTGCGTAGCGACGTGAAAATTCCCAGGTCATGGTCAACGGTATCATAGCCCCGTCCATTCGGCAGTATCGTTGCCGCCAGCTGATAAATGTATCGTCTTCTCATAGTACCTCACTTTTGTTTAAAAACTCAATGTATATCTCACTTCGAATTGTTCCGGTTTCATGCGGACAATGTCGTGGAAGGTGTAGAGGCTCGATTCGCTGTCGTAGAGGAGCGAGTCAAGTTCCCAGGTGACATCATCCTTGACGAACTTGTCGACGAGCAGCATTTGTTTCCAGGCGGGAACGAGGTAGACCTTGTGGCGTTCGGGGCTGTATTCGTTCGTACTAGAGCAGATGTTGATGGAACCCCAGTTTGCGTACCAGAAAAGCAAATCGCTGATGTATTCGTGTTCACCGGGAATGTCCCAGTCGTTTGCGGGGCAGATTTCCGATTCGAGTTCGTATTCCCTGTACCACTTGTGATTTTGCGCGGTGAGTGCAGCGATGTCCCTTTTGGTCGCCTCGAAGGTGCGGGCGATGTTCCGGTGAAGTTCCCTGAAACGCTGGTCGAGTACGATGAGCTTTTTCTTGTTCGCGTAGGTCCAGCGGAATTCCTTGTTCAGTTTTTCGTGGCGGTCCTTCAGGAATTCGGTATGGATTCTGATTTCAAAGTGATCCCGTTCGAGTCCGCCTTTGGGCATTTCTTTTTTCCACTTCTCGACACAGCCGCGTTTGCGGCCGTTATCGAAGTCGCGGTAGAAATTCCGGAGAATGTCCCACTTCGGTGTACCTGAAAGATCCCTTGCCATATTGGTCCCCCGTTTGGATTTTTTTCAATATCCGTTATTGTCTAAAAATAGTTAATGACTGCGACAAATACTGTCGTGTTTGAAGTATGTTTTTTGAACGAAAAAAGGCGGTCCCAATATCTAAAAGGACCGCTTTGCAATGTGATTTTTAAGAGTAATTAAAGTTCGAGAATTTCTTTTTTCGGAAAGGTCTGTTTTTGCAGAACCTAGAACATCACGCGATAGGGAATCTGTTTTTCGTAGTGACGGCCGTTGAGGTCGCGGTAACCTTTCAAATGATTGAGGCGTACAGGCGTCTCGCTATCAAAGCTTTTTTGCGGCATGATGCGGGCTGTTCCAGAAGAAGAACCCATGGCAGAACTAGATGAGGTTGCGGAGCTGCTCGAGAGCCCGTATTCGAACGCACCGAGGTCGGGTGCTTCGCCCGCAAACGGGAATCCCAAATCCTCGCCCTTGTCGATGGCGCGGCTCCCCTTCTTGAGTTTCAAGAAGCCCACATCGGGCAAGCTGCCGTCGGCGTTGCGCGGGCCCAGGATTCCCGGAATCGTCGAGAGGTCCTTGCCGGTTACGGTCATGCTCGGGTCGTCAAGACTTTCAAAATCGTCGACCGTCAAGTCGAGATTCAGATTCCATGTGTTGTTTTCGCCAGCGGGGCATTCCACGTAACGGTCGATGTTCTGGCTCGGTATATACTCCCAGCACTCCCCGACTTGCGAATTCTTGTTCGGGAAGGCGATGTTGTTCTTGAGCACGTGCGCGTTGTCGCCGGTGAGGGGCGCCACCTCGGCAATGCGGTTCCCTTCGGAATCGAAGAGCGTCGATGCCATGGCAAATTCGCGGTCCTTGTTCATGTACGACGTGTTGTTGAGCCACTTGCTGCCCACGCCGGTGTAGTTCGCGTAAAAGCCCGTCGCCTTGTTTTTCCAGGCGGCGCAGAACTTGATGGTATGCCGCCCGCCGCCGAGGGTGCTTTCGCCCATCTTGATACCGTGCCCGTTGCCGTTCTTCGGGTTGCCAAGCCCGTAATCGCTGTAGCCGTTCCCCATGGCGTAGCAGTTCTCCAGCACCACGGGGAATTCCTGGTTGATGAAGTCGAAGCCGTCGTCGCTGTTCCACCAGGCGCGGCACCCGATGAACTTGGTCGTATCGCCCTCGCCGGGTTTCTGGTAGTGCGCACCAAAGCCGTCGGCATTTTCGCCGTCGCCCTGCCATCCGGTGGGGTCATAGTTATCGTGCGCGTCGCAGTTCAAGAAGATGTGTCCGCCGCCATCCGGTGCGCCGTCGTTCGCGAAGAATCCGGGGCCCGCATTATGGTGGCTGTCAATCTGCTCCAAGAAAATGTGCTTGCTCGCGTAAAGAAACACGCCGGAATTCGAGTTGTGTTTCATAGGCGTGTTGCGGACATCAAAACCCTTCAAGTGCAGGTACTTCGCCGAAATCACAATCGGCGAGGTATACATCGCTCCCTCGGGAGTGCCGTCGCTATGGTCCGTACCTGCGGCCACGGGGAGGTTCGCGCCATCAAAAATCGGACGCTCACCCGGATAGGCCAGGTAATGGATGCGGTTGTCGTCACTCTCGCCGCTTGCCGTGAGGACGATTGCCGCAGTCATCCTGTAACGCTCGAAAAAGACCGTATCGCGCAGGTCATAGATGCCACCGCGAATCCACACGGTGTCGCCCGCGTGCACCACGGTATTCGCCTTGTTGAGCGTGGCGAAGGGTTTGTCCTTCGTGCCCGCCGCGTTGTCGTTGCCATCGGTGGCCACGTAGTAGACGGCGCCGAAGGATTGCAGCGTCGCGAACGCGAGCGCGAATATGCATAAGAATCTTGCTCCCATATACACCTCAAATCTTTATTTTTAATATACTCTTTTCTCGTGCCACCGTCATCCAAAATTTGTATTTTTTATATAGAGATTGAAATATGTCTGAACAAATTTTAACTCGTGAATCCTTAATAGATTTTTTCGGTGAACAGGAATATGAAAAACTTTGCCGCCATGAAGCGGGCCACGCGCTAATCGCCATCCTGTTCAAGCGCCCCGTCGATTACGTCAAAATCAACAATTCCAAAGAAAAACCGAGCGTCACTCACATGCTCGGGAACTCGCTCGAAGGATCTGCGCACATCGCTATTGCTGGACACGTGGCGGATTTTCTGTTCCGCAAAGACTTCGCCTGCGACCTCGACACCGTCATGAAGGAACTCCCGATGGAACTTTACCGGAGCGATCCGGACTACCAGAGTTTCCAGGCCTCCTGCTACTACTACCAACTTTCTGAAGCGAATGTCGTTGAGCAGGTGTTCAACCTGATGATGGCCTGCCAAAAGCAGCTTGCTGCGATTGCCGCCGCTCTGAATGAAAAGACGAACTTGAGCAATGCGGACCTCGTCGCGATTTTAAGCGGCAAGTAGCGACCCTTCGATGCGCCAAGGTTGGTGAGCCTGCCGAACCATCTTGGTGTGGCGTCCTGTGTTTGATAAATCGTCCATGCTATTTTGGCGTGGATTTTTGTGTTTGTCGCGACAGGATGTATATTTAGTGTGGGTTGTTTAAATAAGGGTTGCGATTGCATCCCTAAAGGGTTGTTTATGCTTAAAAGCATTCTACGGACTGCGGCAGTGACCGCTTCCTTCTCTATGGTTTCGTTATCGGCGGGAGTTTCGCCGGTGCTGGCCGAAACGCTTCCGACTGCAAATGAGATGTTTGCGAAGATGGGTTTTGGCATCAACATCGGTAATACGATGGAAGTGCCTGTCAATCCCACATGGTGGGGCAACAAGTTCCCGACCGAGGCCTACATTGATTCTATCAAGGCGGCAGGTTTCAGCACGGTGCGCATTCCGTGTGCGTGGTACAGCCATTCGAATGCCATGTCGCGCGACTCGAGTACGACGGATATTGTTCCGGGCGGTGGCCCGAACGAGATTGCCGCGAGCTGGATGGATTCGGTGCAGACGGTTGTCGATATGTGTATGCGCGCGGGACTTGTAACGATTCTGAACATTCATTGGGATAACGGCTGGCTCGAAGGCAAGCTGAACGATACCGACAAGGATGTCGTCAATATCCGCCAGAAGGATTTCTGGACGCAGATTGCAAGCCGCTTCAAGAACTACAACGAGAATCTGCTTTTCGCAAGTGCGAACGAGCCTGCGACTACCGACGATAATTACAAGCACGAAACCGAAATCCTGATGACGTACCACCAGACCTTCGTGGATGCGGTGCGTGCGACGGGTGGCAACAACGGAAGCCGTACGCTTATTATTCAGGGGCCTTCCACGAGCATTGACCGTACTTCCGAAGTGATGACGGTTGACAAACTCCCGAAAGACGTGATTGAAAATCGCCTGATGGTCGAGGTACATTTCTACGATCCTTATACCTATACGCTCCTGAATGACGTGGTGAACTGGGGAGCCGAAGTTTATCCGCAGTACTACTGGGGCGATGACCTTGCGACAGGGAATGACATCGTGCACAACTGCGGTTACAATGCCTGGGCGGGTGCGATGGGTGATCCGTGTACGAGTGCGCAGATTCAGGACCAGTTCGGTAAGATGAAGGTTAACTTTGTGGACAAGGGCGTGCCCGTGATTATCGGTGAGTTCGGCGCCAATGACCGTGTGGGCGTGCTGACGGGCGACAACTATGCCAAGCACCGCAAGGGCCGCCTAGCCTATTACGATGCCGTGATGAAACTCGCAAAACAGAATAAGGTGGTGCCTATCGCCTGGGATACCGGCCACGAGGGCGAAAATAATATGACGATTATCCGCCGCCAGACAGAACCGGATGGCTCCGTGTTCGACATGGACATTCTGAATATTATGCGTCACGCTTATGGCCTTGACGATTACGTGAACAAAGGAATTACGCATATCGATGATTTTGGCGGTCCGACAGGAATCGTGGCTGCAACGCGTGCTCGAGTAAATCTCGGGCGCATTGTCCGTGTGGGTAACCGCCTGGAATCAGATAGCGATATTACCTTGTTCGATATGAACGGTGCGCTGGTGCGTCGAGGAACGCGGAGCCTTTCGCTGGAAAATCTTCCGCTGGGTGTCTATTTCGCCAAGAGTAAGGGCAACTTGATTAAGGTAAATGTTAGATAACATAATATTGTAAAAATTGACTAAATGTCCATAGAAAATCCGAATTATTTGAAATTCGGATTTTTTATATATATTTTGGATGGATTTACGTATGAAGGAGGAAGTATGTCATGCCCGTTTTGCAAAGTGTTTGGGGTGCTTTTGCTTGCAACTGCCCTTTCTGCGGATGCCTATACCATCAAGTATATTTTGAATGGGGGTGTCAACAATCCTGAAAATCCGACAAGTTATGTTCAGGATAAGACCAATCTTGTTTTAAAGGATGCAACCCGCGAAGGGTATTCCTTTATGGGTTGGTATATTGTCTATTCTGACTTGATAAAGTTGTATGATGCGATATATTTTGGGAGCCTTGCAAGTAAATCAACGCTCTCTATTGGCTATAACTTTGGTAGTTTTACCGTAGAGGCTAGGTGGGGGCTTGTCCCAGAGATTCCCAAACAGGATGAACGAGGCTGCTATCTTATTCATAATGCCAATGAGCTTTATGGTATAGCGTCCGTTTCTTTTACTGACCTTGATCCTTGGTATCCCCGTTTCGTTTTCGATGGGTGCATTTCTCTCCAGAGTGACATTGTGGTGAACGAGAATGTGCTTGACGAGAGTGGAAAGCTGGTAAAAGAGGACTATGTGCCGTGGTATGAACTTGGATTCATGGGTACGTTTGAAGGCAATGGATTCAAAATTTCGGGCCTTGTGGCTGAAAGCGGTTTGTTTGCAGAACTGGGAGAATGGGATGGTGGCTGGCACAGAAAAATTACCTATGTGAGGAACCTTGGAATTGAGGATTCCTATTTTTCCGGTGAAACTGTAGGGAGTATTGCGGGTAATGTTGTCGGTCCGGTGCAGCTGAGGAACGTCTATTCGAATGCTACGGTCCATGCTTTAGGGGATGCAGGTGGACTAATCGGTATTATTGATGTGACTAATAAAGGCTGTCCATTGGCAGCTCCTTCGCCAATGTCTTCCGCGAAGTTTGCTTCGAAGGCGATGGAGGCCGATTCATCGGAGTTTGTTGTTGTCGAAAACGCCTACAGCAGGGGTGTTGTTGACGGAAAGTATGTGGGTGGCATCGTTTCGAAAGTGGATGCGGCGGTCTTGAGAAATGTCTATTTTGCTGGCGAACTGAAAGGGAAGTATTCGGACTGCATTGTGCAAGAGAAGGGACTTATATGCTATGAAAGCGAACGCATTTTTGAAGTGGAGAATGCGCTGTGCATGAATTCCAAGAACACGAGTGTTTCGCAGGCTTTGTCACTTGATGAAACCCAGTTTGCAGATGGAACGGCTCTTGGAATGCTTTCGGCGGGAGTGAACGGTTCTGCTTGGATTCAGGATTTGGGCACGGATGCGTTCCCTGCCCTTGATGTGAGTCCGTTCGGGATACATTATGTGCTGAACGGTGGCGTGAATAGCGAACAGAACCCGAGTATCTATTCTATAAATGATAGTCCCTTCGCCCTAGAAGATGCCGTGAAGGAAGGTGACGAATTCGAGGGATGGTACACGGATGAAATGTTTACGCAAAAGGTTGAATCTATAAACACGGCCCTTTATGGGGACTGGACTCTCTATGCGAAATGGAAAAGTTTCTTTTTCGTCAATATTGACCTGAATGGCGGAACTCGTTATAGGGGCAATCCTCAAAGTGGAACATTGAAGTTCAAGTGGTCGGCGGATTCGTCGGTATTTGCTCTTTACGATGCCAGCCGTGACGGGTATGAATTCGAAGGCTGGTATACGGATCCCCTTTTCACAGAAAAGATTGAACGGATTCCTGCAGGGAATACGGAAGATGTTACGGTGTATGCCAAGTGGAAGATGCTTGAATACACAATCACGTACCACTTGAACGGCGGCGTTAACGATCCTGAAAATCCGACGACGTTTACGGTCCAGGATGCGGGTTATGTATTCAAGGAACCGACCCGTGAGGGGGCGGAGTTCCTGTACTGGGCGAATTTTAGGCTGGGGTACCACAGAACCCTCAAAATTGACGACATGAAGAATCTTAATTTGTATGCAGAATGGACTCCAGTTCCGCAGCAACCGCAAAAGAATTCAAAGGGGTGCTATCTCCTTACGTCCAAGGAAGAACTGTATTGGTTTGCGGGGCTTGTAAACGGAACCTTGAAAGGCGTAATTGAGAATTATGAAGCGTGCGCTTCCCTCCAGAACGATATCGTTGTCAATGAGGCTGTACCGAAACAATCTGCAGATGAACTAGACACCATTGCTTACTTTAATTGGGATCCTATGTGGAGCTTCAGCGGAACGTTTATGGGGAACGGCCATTCTATTTCGGGCTTGCTGGTAAATGATGAATGCAAGAGTGCGGAACATTATGGAGGCCTGTTCTGCGAAGTCTGGAGTGAAAAGTCTCTTTCGAGGGTGACGGTAAAAAATTCGTATATCATGGGTTCTGGCTATATCGATAGTCTTGCTGTTACAAGCGAACGTATGGCTCTTCCGAGTGTTGCCGCGAAAAGTAACTGGCGCCTCGATGTCCAGGGAAAACAGGTCTCGCTTTCGGGGCTTGCCGCAGGAAAGTCGCTTCTTGTAATGGATGTGCAGGGCCGAGTCTTGCGCCATATGCGTACGGAATCGTCAATGATAATCGAATTGCCGAAGACGGGACGTTTCCTGATTCGCTACGGAAACGAAACCCGCGCTGTCATGATCCGCTGATTTTGCTATCTTTGGCCCCATGATGAATTTTAAGAAAATGGAAGACGGCTTCCGGATGATTCTGGAAGGCATGGGCGAGAACCCGAACCGCGAAGGTCTTATCGATACGCCCAAGCGTGTCGCC
>NZ_FRAY01000014.1 GCF_900142475.1 Fibrobacter sp. UWH4 | reverse complement strand
GTATAAAGCCAAACCACCAAGGTATCTGCCCCGACGACTGGCGCCTGCTCACCTACGATGATTTCGTTGTCATTCTCAATTCCAACGGCAACAACGATGGCATCAAGGGAGTCCGTTCCACCTTCGGCTTCGGCGGTTACAACACCACTGGGTATAGCCTTGTGGGCGCTGGCTTGAGACGTCCAACGGGAGAATTCAAAGATTGCCTTGAAAAAGAAACGTATTGGTATTACCCAGGCGAAATCCTTGTAGATGGTGAAATGTTTGTTTTGGGCTCCAATACGAGTTATAGAGACAATTCAATTTACGGCCCCTCGAATTTTAATTACACAAAACTTGAAGGACGTTCCGTCCGTTGTGTTAAGTCAAAATAAAATTTATAAGTAAGATTACAAAATGAACATGAAAAAATAAAGAAATCCGTCAAGAAGTCCACCAAGAACAACTACCGTATTGAGGCTCTTGAACCCCGGTTCATGATGGATTTTGCAGTATAAATTCCACATTCCACACCCCACACTACACATTTCACACCCGCTTCTGCGTTAGGGGGCGTCGCACCGCCGCGCGGTGGCGAGACGCGCAAGCGGCTCGATGAGCCGACCCCGGATCAGGTCCGGGGTGACGAGAGGCGAACAGCACCCGACCCGGCCCTGGCCGGGGAACGCCCAAGGGGGGGGGAGCCGTCTCAGCGGGTTGTTTTGCGTAAAAGTTTCAAATATGTTTGAAATTTTTGATAAAAATATATATATTTTAATATATGGTTGAAATTATTGATTCTGTATCCAAATACAACTTATGGGGTGGAAATAGCCCGTTTTTGGGCTTTAATCGGCATATTTAGGCGGAGTCCCTGCCGAGAACACCCTATACATCAACAAGGAATTTCTTGAATTTTCTGCCATAAAATCCGCGGAGGATTTGCAGTCTCTTTACGCTGCTTACAAGAGCCGGTTTTCGCCCGAAGGCAAGACATATCTTTTCATTGACGAAATCCAGTATATCGATGGATGGGAAAGATTTGTGAACGCCCGTTCGCAGGATTTTGCCGAGCCTTGCGAAGTATTCATAAGCGGGTCCAATTCGGATATTCTCTCCGGGGAACTCTCGACCATGCTTTCGGGCCGGTATGTCCGGTTTGAAGTGTTTCCATACAGTTTTGGCGAGTTTTGCGAGTTGACCGGCAAGCCGCAGGATGCGTCGTCTTTTACGGATTATGTCCAGCATGGGGCCCTGCCCGAACTGTTCAACCTTGATTCGGAGGAAATGCGACGGAACTATGTCGAGAGTCTGAAGGATTCCGTGATGCTTCGCGATGTCGTGCAGCGTTACAGAATCAAGGACGCTACCCTGCTGAACGACCTTTTTGTCTTTCTTTCGAATAATGCCTCGAACTTGATTTCTTTCACGAATGTGGTCAAGAGCCTTAAGGGGCAAGGGCGGAAAACAAATTACGAGACTGTCTCGACCTATGCGGGGTATTTGGAAAACGCCTTCTTGATACATTCCTGTCCGCGCTTCAACATTCGTGGCAAGGATTCGCTGTCCGGTCCTGCCAAATACTACATGAACGATTTTTCGTTCCACAATTACCTGTATGCGGGTTTTGGGTATGGAATGGGTTATCTTTTTGAAAATGCCATTTATCTGGAACTTCGCAGGCGTGGCTACGATGTGTATGTCGGGGAATTGGATGGGAGCGAGGTCGATTTTGTCGCAATCAGGAACGACGCGCGCATTTACATCCAGGTAGCCTATAAGATGGACGGCGAGTCGACCATTGCCCGAGAATACGCTCCACTAGAAAGAATCAGGGACAGTTATCCAAAATTTGTTGTGTCGTTGGATGAGTTCCGGCTGCCATCGAATAACGGAATTTTGCATGTCCGCCCTTGGGAAATACCTTGATTCCCTTGTTCTGTTGTAAGCGGCTCGATGAGCCGAGCGTGCTTGGCGAGCAGCACCCGACCCGGCCCCGTGCCGGGGAACGCCCAATAGTGGGCTAAACTTGCTTTGTGGCTAAAGTCTCGTTCAGGCTGCCGCTGCGGAAGCCCTGCAGGTCTAGCGAGATGTAGGTAAATCCGATTTTCTTGAAGGCTGCGAGAATCTGGTCGCGTTTTTCTAGAACCTTGTCGAAATCTTCCGGCAACACCTCGATGCGGGCAAGGTTTCCATGCAGGCGCACGCGGAACTGCTTGAAGCCCAGTTCAAAAAGCAGTTGCTCCGCATTTGATATCATGGAAAGCTTTTCCCGGGAAATGGGTTCTCCATAAGGGATGCGGCTTGCGAGGCAGGCGAAGGAGGGCTTGTCCCACGTGGGTAAATCCAGTTGGTGCGAAAGTTCGCGGATGTCCGCTTTTGTGAGTCCGCATTCCAGGAGGGGGCTCCTGATGCCTAGTTCCTGGAGGGCGCGCATTCCAGGGCGGTAATCGTGAATGTCGTCGGCATTGCTGCCTTCGCAGACGGTTGAAAATCCTGCGGCCTTTGCGCATTCTGCAATTTTCGAAAACAGGTTGCGCTTGCAGAAGTAGCAACGTTCCCTGGAGTTTTCGGCAAAGCCTTCTACCTGCATTTCGTCAACTTCTATCAGCTGCTGCGGGATTCCGTGCAACTTGCAGAACTCCCTGGAAAATGCGATTTCGCGCTCGGGGACCATTCCCGCCTGGACTGTGTAGGCGACCATGTTGTCGCCCAGCGTGTCGTGGGCGACCTTTGCAAGGAACGTGGAATCTACGCCGGCAGAAAATGCGATGGCGACGCGGTCCATTTCGCGCAGGAGGGTTTTCAGTTTTTCAAACTTTTGTTTTAAATTTTCCATGTAAAGTAAAATACAAAATTGCGGCTTGACAATTCACTTTTAGTGCAGTTTCTTCTCGACCGCTTTCTGGATTTCGCGGATGGGAACGCCCGCGTTGTCGGCGCATGCTTTCAGGTCGTCAAATTCGGGTTTGATTTTTTCGATGCCGCCCAAAACGGATTTCTTGACGCGAACCTTGCCGAATTCCGTTTCGACTTCGAAGGTGCTGCGGGCCATGCAGGTGCGTTCTACGGGGAAACGGCGCACGCCGACGGTCGATGTATGCAAGAAAATGGCTTTCTCTACGGCAGCCAGGTGCTCGCTGTCGGCGAGAGCGCACAGGAGAGTGCCCATGCGGTTTTTCTTCATGTAGCAGGGGATAAAATGGACATCGCGGGCACCCGCCTCGAAGAGTTTTTCCATGGCGTAGCCCAGTTCTTCGGGAGTGGAATCGTCGATGTTCGCTTCGAACTGGAAAACATTGCAATCAAGAGCCGCGGAGCCTGTGGCACTGGATGTTGCGTCGCCGCCTTTGTCGCTTGCGCAGTCCTCGATGATTTGCGCCCGCAAGAAGTTTGCGCGCCCGAAATCGCGCTTGCCGAGACCCACGCCCGATTTTAAAATTTTGTAGCCTGCGGGGAGGCTTTCGCTTGTCCGGAGGGCCGCCACGATGCCCGCTCCCGTGGGTGTAACCATTTCGCCTTTCGTTTCGGTGATGTGAAGTGCGATGCCCGCAGCTTCTGCAATGTGCGCTACCGCCGGAACGGGAATCGGCAACTGGCCATGTTGCGTTTCCACAAAGCCAGAGCCTTCGTTGAGCCCTGTAACGATGCAGTTCTCTATACCAAGGTCATCTGCAAGGACGGCGACCGCCAAGATGTCGACGATGGAATCAATGGCACCCACTTCATGGAAATGGACTTCTTCTACGGGCACGCCGTGAGCCTTTGCCTCGGCTTCGGCGATGATGCGGAAAATCTTTTTTGCGGTTTCAAGGGCGCGGGGCGTGACAGCCCCTGCATTTGCGGTGCGGTCCAGAATCTCGTAAACCTCGGACAAGTGCCGATGTTCGTGATGATGGTGCCCGTGCTCATGGTGATGATGATGCTCTACATACCCTTCTTCATGAGAATGCACGTGGTCAGCATCGTGGTCATGGACATGCACCGAAAAAGAAAGCCCCGCAATGCTGTAACTCTTTGAATTTTCCACATGGATGTGGACGCCTTCTAGGCCGAGCCCTGCAATCGCCGCGTCTAGTTTTTCGCGTGATGCGCCAAGTCCAAGAAGTGCGGCTACCGTCATGTCGCCGCTGATACCGCAAGAGCCATCAAGATAGAGATATTTCATCATTTCACCTTCAACATTCTAAATGCGGCGATGGCCGCCCCGAAACCGTTATCGATATTTACCACCGTCACGCCCTCGGCGCAGGTGTTGAGCATGGTGAGCAGTGCGCTAATCCCGCCGAAGGAGGCCCCGTACCCGACCGATGTGGGCACGGCAATCACGGGCGCTTTCACGAGTCCGGCAATCACGCCGGGGAGTGCCCCTTCCATTCCGGCAACGGCGATAACCACCGAGGCCTTGCGGATGTCCTCTACCTTCGAAAGCAGGCGGTGCAGCCCCGCAATCCCTACGTCGTATTGGCGCACGACCTTCACGCCGTTAAATTCCAGAGTCTTTGCGGCTTCTTCGGCGATAGGCAGGTCCGCCGTTCCTGCGCAGCATACGGCCACGGGCCCGAGTTTTGCTGCCGTTTGCGATTTCTTACCGCCGGAACTTCCGCGCTTCTGCTTGGCAGGCGTTTCATCTGCCAGTGAAATCGTCCGGGAGAGTTCGTCGTAGCAGATTTTCTCGCCTGCATTTGCGATGAATTCCGCCTGCTCCTTGCTGCAGCGGGTCCCTAATACGCGGCAACCTTTGTCCCGGAACTTTCTAAGAATTTTCAGGAGCTGTTCCGACGTCTTGCCAGCGCAATACACGGCCTCGCTGGTGCCTGTGCGCGATTCGCGGCTCACGTCCAGCTTGGCAAAACCGAGGTCTTCAAAGGAATCTTTTGAGACAAACTTTTTCATACTTCTAATATATCACTTAGAGTTGACTCTAAGGCAAATAAATTTTTCTAAAAATCAATAAGGTTTCCACTTGTCGGCGTCTTTTTCTGCGCCGACCTGGAACTTGGAAGAAGGGGCCGCGAAATCGATGTCGTCGGTTGCGGGAGCGTCGGTTTCTGCGAGGTCTTTCGCGGATTCGTTCGTCGCTGTGGTCTGCGCAGTCTCTGATTCTGTCGCGGTTGCGGTCGAATCTCGCGGTGCGATGTTCGGGGCATTTTCGGGATGGACTTCTTTCAAGGCGCGCCCCTTGTAATGCCTGGCCGCAAGGAGACCCGCTTCGAAGAGCAGGTACGTCGGGACTCCGAGCAACAATTGGCTAACAACATCGGGGGGCGTGAGGAGAGCCGCCAGCACAAGGATTGCCACCACCACGTAGGGGCGCTTGCCGCAGACGGTCTCGTAATTCACGATGCCCGCACGGATAAGGGCGTAGGTCACCAACGGGAACTGGAACATGCATCCGAACGCAAGCGAAAGCCAAAGCGCGAGTGTCACTAGGTTAGAGACTCCGAATACGGGTTGCAAGGTCGTGCTTGCAAAGCTCATGCCGAACTGCACAATCAGCGGGAAGCAGACGACAAGGCAGAAGGCGACGCCCGCGATAAAGAGCCCGCTGGTCATGGCCACGATGGAGCGGATGAATCGCTTTTCGTTGTCGTATAGGGCGGGGAGCACGAACTGCCACATGTTCCAGGCGATGTAGGGCGAAAACAGCACGCAGTCCAGCAGAGCAGAAATCTTGAGCTGCAGCAGGAACACTTCCATCGGGGAAAAGTAATGGAGCGTGACGCCGCCCTGCAGGGCGATTTGCTTACAGAACCAGTCCAGAACGTAGGGCGAAACAAGGAACAGGGGCACGATGCCGATGGCAAGGGCGATAATAGAACGCAAAAGCGCCCGACGGAGCGCTTCCAAATGCGAAATCAGCGTTGCCTCTTGATCCTGTTTGGAGGTCATCAGCCTTTCTTATCTTCAGCCTCGGCGGCTTTTTCCACCGTCTTCTGCAGGTCTTCAGCCTCTTCCTTCAGGGCGTCTTTCGCCTTCTTGTACTCGTTCTGGGCCTTGCCCAGGGAACGTGCGAGTTCAGGAATGCGCTTTGCCCCGAACAAAAGAAGCACCACGACCACAATTAGGATTATTTCTGGAATTCCAAGGGACATATTTTACCTGCCTTTTCTTAGAAATATAACATAATCCGCGACGGTGACGAAAAATTGTCTACGGCACTATCGCGAACTAGGCTACAGTTCGATAATCCTGTATTTACGGTTACCCATCTTCAGTTTTTCCATGGCGGGCAACTGGTGCAGGCCTTCGCGGGTCTCGATGCGTTCCTTGAGGTCGTGAAGTTCCTTGGGCGGGAGCTTGTAAACCATGTCAACGCTGGCCTGGTCCACCGCCACGATGTCTGTGGAAGCGAGAATGCCGATGTCGCGGCACTTGGGCTCCGCTGCAGAAAGGCCCGCGCAGTCGCAGTCCACGGACATGCGGCGTAGCACGTTGATAAAGCAGATGTGACCCTTGAAAAAGTCGCAGGTTGCCTTTGCGGAATCGGCCATGGTTTCCATGAACAGGGCTCCGCTGGTTTTCCAGCCTGCCGTGCCGCCCGCTTCCATCTTGGTGGGGCCGCCCTTCACGTATTCGTGAATCATCTTCTTGCCCAGGCGTCCGCCCGCGCAACCGATGGCGATGTTCTTCATGGAGCCGCCGAAACCGCCCATGGCGTGGCCCTTGAAGTGGGTCAGCACGATCATGGAATCGTAATTCTTGATGTGTGCGCCCATGGACATTTCCTTGAAAATGAGGCCATCCTTTACGGGGAGCATCACTTCGCCGTCTTCGTCCATGATATCCACGTCGCAGAAGGTCCAGCCGTTCACCTTGAGGGTTTCGCGGTGCTGTTCGGTAGTGTACCGGTCGCCTTCGTACCAGGTGTTGGTCTCCACAATCTTGGAGTTGGGCACCTGCGCCTGGAATTCCTTTACCCATTCACGGGGCAGGATATTGGGACCGTTCTTTTCGCCGGTGTGGAGCTTGATGGCCACGCGTCCGGTGATGCCCTCGTTGATTTTCTTGTACAACTTGATGAGGCCAGCGGCACTCAGGTCCTTGGTGAAATAGACGTTGGAAACGTCCTTTCCGGGTTCCTTCTGTTCCATGGATTTCCCTTTCGCGAAAGCGGGTGTGAATACGGCGGAAGCGAGCGCTGCCGCGCCTGCGGTTTTTAAAAAGTCTCTTCTGTCCATAGTTTACCTTGAGCCTGTCATTCTGGAGAACCGAAGGTTCGATAGAATCCAGGCAGTTGCTTATTTAGTGGTTGGTGTGGACCTCGGCCTTGGCGAGGGTTTGGGCCTTGTACTTGCGTGCGATAATCATCACCGCCCATACTGCCGTAATAAAAACTGACATGGCAACACCCACCGTGGACATTTCCCGCACCATCTCGGAAACACCTTCGGGGCTTGTGGCTGCGGTAAAGAAGGGATAACTCCACATGAGTTCTCCGTTCATGACATGGTCGATAATCAGGACGCCCGTCACGAGCCAGAGCATACGGGCAAGCAGGCGCAGGCTTTTATAGAAGGGCTGCGGAGCGCCGGAAACAGCGGCTTCCAGGTTCCTGGATTCACTTTTGGACTTGTCGGTCTGTTGCAACACGAGGGTTGCGATGGTGGTGACGACCGCTTCGGCCATGGGTACGACAAAACAGCACATAAAATCTCCTTTTGAAAATGTTCTATAAGAAATATAACACCTAGAGTTTACTCTAGGTGTAGAACTTTCTTGAAAAAAGTTGAAAAATTTTATTTAGAGTTGGCTCTAACTCTATCATTTGGGCGAAAAAATTTATATTTTGTAAATATGACTTACTCTATAGGCGAAGTTGTCAAGAAAACCGGGCTTTCGGCCCATACCCTGCGCTACTACGAAAAAGAGGGCCTGCTTCCGTTTGTCAAGAAGAACGCCTCGGGCGTGCGGGCCTACAGCGACGAAGACCTTCGCTGGCTCACCATGATCGAATGCCTCAAGGATTCGGGACTGCAAATCAAGGAAATCCGCCAGTACATCGAGTGGTTTAACGAGGGCGATTCCACACTTTCCCAAAGACTTTCCCTTTTTGAAAACCGCCGCAAGATTCTTGAAAAGGAAATGGCCCGCCTTACGGTGGTCATGAATAAGATTCGCTACAAGGAACTGCTGTACCGGGAAGCCGTTCGGGTGGGGAACCTGGACATCGCCACCAACGAAAGGCGTTTCATGCAGCTGAAGAAAAAGTTGTTCGAATCCCCGGACGATTTTGACAAGTAGAATTTTAATAAGGAAACTTTTTATTTTTGGCAAAAGACAAAGGAGTTTATGATGAAGGTTGTTTTATTCAACGGTAGTCGTCGCGAAAAGGGCTGCACTTATACGGCACTGAGCCTCGTGGCAGGCGAACTCAAGGCCGCAGGCATCGAGACGGAAATCTTCTTCGTGGGTGGCCGCGTGCTGAAGGGCGAAACCGACGCCGTGGTTCACGAAGCCAAGGAAATCCTTAAAACGGCCGATGCCGTCGTTTACGGCTCTCCGGTTTATTATGCATCCCCGAGTGGCGAAATGCTGATGTTCCTGGACAGGCTTTACGGCATTGCCGAAGCGGAACTGCTCTTTAAGCCCGCCGCAACGGTTGCTTCTGCCCGCCGTGCAGGGACCAGCGCAACGCTTGATGCACTGAACAAGTATCCGGCGTTTGCACAGCAGCCCATGGTGGCTTCGCGTTACTGGAACATGGTTCACGGTTCTAGCCCCGAAGATGTGCTGAAGGACGAGGAAGGCGTGCAGATTATGAAGGAACTGGGCCGCAATATGGCGTGGATCCTGAAGAGCATCGAAGCGGGCAAGAAGGCGGGTGTAGAACAGCCCGTTGCCGAAAAGAAAATCTTCACGAACTTTATCCGCTAGAATGGGAACGATGCGCTTGCGTTTTGCAAAGAACAAGAAACTCATGATTACGGCGATTATCTTATCTGTACTTTTTATTTTGGGAGACGTGGGCGTGTTGTTTTTATCGCAGGCGAGCTTCGGCCATATTCCGCAAGGCAAGCGCCTTGAACGCATCAAGCAGTCGCCGAATTACGATGGCAAGCAGTTCGTGAACGAGGTCGAGACCGTTACCATGACCGGCGACAGGAGTGTGTTTGCCGTGTGGAAGGATTTCCTGTTTGGTGACAAGAGTCAGACCGTTCCCGATACCGCATTGAACGTCATTAAGACTGACCTGAAATTGCTGCCGCAGGACCGCGATTGGATTGTGTGGTTCGGACATTCCTCGTACCTGCTTAATTTATCTGGAAAGAAGGTGCTGGTGGACCCGGTTTTTTACCAGGGCTCGCCGGTGAGTTTCGTGAACAAGATGTTCAAGGGAACGGACATCTACAAGCCCGCCGACATGCCGGATATTGACTACCTGGTAATTACGCACGACCACTGGGACCACTTGGATTACCGGGTGGTGACGGAACTGGAACCCCGCGTAAAGCGCGTGGTAACAGGCCTCGGCGTGGGCGAACATTTTGAATACTGGAAGTATCCCGTTGAAAAACTTACGGAACTCGACTGGTGGGAATCTGTTGACTTGGGCGAAGGATTTTATGTGACAGCGACTCCGGCAAGGCATTTTTCGGGCCGTGATTTGCACCAGAATAAGACTCTGTGGGCGTCGTTCGCGTTCAAGTCTCCTAAGCGCACTATATGGATTGGCGGTGATTCGGGGTACGGCCCGCACTTCGAGAAAATCGGAAAGAAATTTACCGACATCGATTTGGCGATTCTTGAAAACGGGCAGTACAATAAGGACTGGTCGCTTATCCACACCATGCCGGAATACCTGGGCAAGGAAATGGTGGAACTGGGCGCGAACCGCTACATGACTGTTCACCATTCCAAGTTCTGCCTGAGCAAGCATTCGTACACGGAACCGCTGGAAAATGCGAAACGTGCCGCCCAGGAATCGGGCAAGCCCGTGCTTATGCCGCAAATGGGCGAAGTCGTGTACCTGGAGTAAACCTACGGCTTCGCAAGGATAGCTTGTGAATTGAAACAGTCTGGTTGGCGTTACGATGCGTCGATGTCTGCTGCAATATGTACGTTGTAGTCGGGGTAGGCTTCGCTGATTTCCTTGTGGAGTATGTCCAGACCTTCTTGAGGCTTGATTTCGAAGTTCATGACCACGTCAAAACGAATAGCCTTTTCTTCAAGGTTCACGTAGAAGCCGTGGAACTGCAATGCCCACTCATGCGCCTTCACCAACTTCAACACGTTGCTGCGGATTTTGGCGGCTTCGTCATTCTTGGTATTGTGCGAATAAACTCCTACGCCCGTGAGAATCACACCGGTTTCCTTGAGTACGCGTGCTTGCACCTTGCGGGTGAGTTCGTCAACTTCTTCGACGGTCATGGTATCGGGGAGCTCTAGGTGTACAGAACCGAGAAACTTGTCTGGGCCGTAGTTGTTCAGGATGACGTCGTAGGCTCCGCGGACTTGCGGTTCTTCGGTGAGCAGTGCCTTGATTTTCTTGACCAGGTCGCTATCGGCGCGTTTGCCCAGAATGTCGTCCAAAGTTTCGATGAGCATGCCGATGCCCGACTTGATGATGAAAGCGGAAATCACGAGGCCCACGTAGGCTTCAAGCGAAATGCCCGTGAGAATGAAGACGATGGCCGAGGCCAGCACCGAGAGGGAAAGGATGGCGTCGAACAATGCGTCTGCACCCGATGCCACGAGCGCGCCCGAGTTCACGCGTTCGCCCTGTCGCTTTACGAATTTACCGAGCACGAGCTTCACTACCACTGCCGAGGCGATAATCACTAGTGAAATCGTGGAATAGTCCGCTGCTTCGGGGTGGAAGATTTTCTTGACCGATTCTACCGCCGAGGTTCCGCCGGCGTAAAGCACGATTGCTGCAACCACCATCGCGCTCAGGTATTCGATTCGCCCGTAACCGAGCGGGTGTTTTTTGTCGGGCAACTTGTTTGAAAGCTTTGCGCCCACAATCGTAATGACCGAAGACAGTGCATCGGAAAGGTTGTTCACCGCATCGAGCGTTACGGCGATGGAGTTGGTTGCAAAGCCCACGAATGCCTTGAATGCCGACAGCACGATATTTGCCGCGATGCCGATGATGCTTGTCCGGACAATGACCTTTTGGCGGTTTTCTGATTCGTTCATAAAGACTCCTGTACTATAAAAAGAACTATTGATTATTCACCGAGCAGGTGGAAATTCAGATACAAGGTGTAGGCGTGAATCCTGCGGGACATCGGTTCGGCAATGTCAGAAGAATAGGCGGCCATCTTGATATAGGTATCGAGACGGTAGCCGATGTCCATCCAGTTCAGCAATTTGTATTCGAGCGCAGTCTTGTTGAGCAACAAAAAGTCCCAGCCGGTCACGCCATAATCGGGTGTGGTTCCTTCGATCGTTTTCATGGCGTCGATGGTCGTCTTGCTGAAAAATTTCCACTTGTTCTTGTAGAGGGTTTCCAGGGTGAGACTGTATTTTACGCCGGAATTGTACTGGTAACTGTCTTTATCTGGATGGTAGTCGGGGTTGAATTCCTGGATAATGTCGTCATAGCCCATGTCGGCGGAACCGAGCATAATCCAGTATAGCTGATTAATGACGCGAAAGCGCATGTGCGGGGTAAGCCAGAGCGCGATATCCATAGCACCACCCAAAGACAGGGTGCTGACGGTCGCCAGGTCGCCGTAAAAGGTGTCGTAGTCAAGGTTGATTGAAAAGTCCAGCCAGTGTCCACGCGCGTGAATGTTTCGGTTAATGAGTTTTCCCATGACGTCCAGTTGCAGCACTGCTCCTTCGAAGCCGCCTTCGCTCATGAATTCAGCCTGAAAATAATCGAAGGGGCGCTTTACTTTCGTGTAGGGTTTTCCATACTCCAGCGAAACAGCAAGGAATCCGTGACGATCGTTCCATTCGGCGTCGACTTCGTCGGAATTTTCGCCACCCATACGGTAGACGGAACCAAATCGTGACCCCATGCCTGTCGCAACGGCGAGTTCGATGGGAACCCATCCCGTGTAAAAGTCGCGATTGCCAAACGCTTTCCGTTGAACATATCCGGCAGGTTCAAGCACGAATGCGGCTAACTGTCTGTACCAGGGAGCACCAGGTTTATTGTAGGCTGCTCGTGAAAGTCTGTAGAGGGCTTCGCCGAACATGGAACCCGCGATCGATGTAGAAATAAGGTCGTTCGGGGCGGGATATTCCGTTTCGCAGAACATTTCCCAGGTGGAGCTGCCGAGTGCTGCAAATAGGATGCTTGAGTAGAATCCGTAGCCGCTGCCTCTTGCGGAGGCATAGTACATAGAACCTTGGTAAGGGTGACCGTAAAAGTTGATTGCCCAGTGATTATGATCCCATTTCCAGCCTTCGCGAAAGTTCCTTTTCCAGTAGCTTGGACCCGTGTGCGCATAGTCTTTATCAAGGACATAATAATCCCATGCCCAAACGATCGCGTTTTGACCGAGAACTTCGGCTGATACGATTAATGGGTTTACATGGGTGCCATAGAGGTTGTCCTTAGGCACGACAAGGGTGTCTTTTTCGCGTTTCATAATGACTGAATCGCCTAAAATGGCGGTGCGAAGAATCCTGGCCTCTTCGATGCTGAAAACAGCGTTTTCGTCCTTCAATTTTTCGCGGATGCTGTCGGGTATGACCGCAATTTTAACCGAGTCGATCTGCTGTGCAAATAGTGCTCCGCATAGAACGAGAATCGTTGTGAATGATTTTGAAAGGTGTCCGAATAGCATATCCCATATCTAAAAAAGAGTTGACTTTGTTTCAAGGATGAGTTTTTGAGTTTCCGATAAATAGCTTGTTTGACAAGATGATTTTTTCTTTGCAAAAAAGGACTTGTTCCGAAGAACAAATCCTGAAAAGGATTTATATGACGGAGTCTGCGATTGGGCTGCTCGTTGAAGTATTACTTGTTCAGTTTTTGACGCCTTCGGCGTCCGCTGCGGCGTTCGGTCATACAGCCAAGTGAACTTGGCTGTGCGACACTCACTTTGCAAGCTTTTCAGTTGCAGCGGCGACGCTGAGCAGGTCGGCTTCCATAAACGGCTTACCGATCCACTGGAGACCCACGGGGAGTCCACCGGCCATGCCGCACGGCACGCTTACGCCCGGGAGGCCGGAAAGGTTCAGGCTCACGGTGTAGATGTCGCTGAGGTAAACGGCCATCGGGTCAGATTCGTTCATGCCGCACTTGAGCGGGAGTCCCGGCATCGTCGGGCTTGCGATTACGTCGCAGCTTTCGAAAGCCTTGTTGAAGTCGTCGGTAATCAGGCGACGGACCTTCTGGGCTTGCACGTAGTAGGCGTCGTAGAAGCCTGCGGAAAGCACGTAGCTGCCGAGGAGAATGCGGCGCTGGACTTCCTTGCCGAAACCTTCGCTGCGGGACTTGGCGTACAGGTCAAAGAGCTTGCGGGCTTCCTTGCTGCGGTAGCCGTAGCGAACGCCGTCGTAGCGTGAAAGGTTCGAACTTGCTTCGGCGGTTGCGATGATGTAGTAGCTGGACACGGCGTAGCTGATGTGCGGGAGGCTGATTTCCTTGAGGGTGGCGCCTTCGGCTTCGAGTTTCTTCAGCATGCCTTCGATAGCGGCCTTGCATTCGGCGTCGAGACCTTCGCCGAAGTATTCCTTCGGGACGCCGATCACCTTGCCCTTCACGCCGGCATCAAGCTTTGCGGTAAAGTCTTCGGTCGGGCGAGTGCTGGTGGTGTTGTCGTGCGGGTCGATGCCGCAGATAGCGCCGAGGAGGGTGGCGGTATCCTTAACGGTTGCACCGAAGGGGCCTATCTGGTCCAAAGAGCTTGCGTAAGCCAAGAGGCCGTAACGGGAAACACGGCCGTAGGTGGGCTTCAAGCCCACAACGCCTGTGCAGGCGGCGGGCTGACGAATGGAACCACCGGTGTCGGAGCCGAGCGCACAGGCGACCGTGCCACTGGCCACGGCTACGGCCGAACCGCCACTGGAACCACCCGGAACGCGGGACTCGTCGAGCGGGTTCTTCACCGGCCCGTAGTACGAGGTCTCGCTGCTCGAACCCATCGCGAATTCGTCCATGTTCGTCTTGCCGACGATAACCGCACCTGCCGCTTCGAGCTTTTCGATGGCGGTAGCGGTGTAGGGGGCGACGAAGTTGTCGAGAATCTTGGAGGCGGCCGTGGTGCGCGTACCTTCGATGCACATATTGTCCTTCACGGCGACGGGGATGCCGTCCAGTGCGCCGAGACTCTTGCCTTCTGCGCGGCGCTTGTCGGATTCGGCTGCCTTTTGAAGAGCGCGTTCGTTCAATACGCTAATGTAGGCGTTCAAGTTCTTGGTAGATTCAATCTTATTAAGAGATTCTTCGGCGAGCGAAACAGCGGTAGCGCCGCCAGCCAACTTAGCTTGAAGTTCGTCAATAGTAAACATTACCTTTCTCCGGACCATTTCATAATGTAGATGCCGATAATCATGCCGATGACACTGACCACGTTCAGTTTGATGCCAAATCCGAGGGCGAGCTTGACGAGGTAGAGGTCAAGAACCACGGGCTCGGGCTTGTCGCCAAAACCGATGTTGAAATTGAACGACGACACGAAGAAGTTGTGGACCACGTTGTTGTATCCACCCGCGTTCATCAGTTCGCCAAGCTGGCCGAACAGCACCCCGAGGCATTCGCCCAGGATTCCGCCGATAATCAGGCCCAGCACAATAAACAGCAATAAACGGCCAAATGTATTCTTGCGATTCATGTTATTTAATATAGAAAAATGATTAGTAAATTTTTTTGAATTAACCTATCGTCTTTCGTCTGTAGGACCAATGGTCCGTTCTTTAGTCTATTTAATGCTCCAGTCAATGGGCTCGAGGCCCTTACTTTTTAGATATTCGTTCGCCTTGCTGAAATGTTTACATCCAAAGAAACCGCGATAGGCAGAAAGCGGACTTGGGTGCGGGGCGGTTAATATCAAGTGACCGCGATTTTTCGCAACCAGTTCCTGTTTCTTGATGGCGAAGCTGCCCCAAAGTAAGAAAACAAGGTTTTCGCGGGTTTCGGACAAACGCTTGATGATGGTGTCTGTAAATTGCTGCCAGCCGATTCCGGCATGGCTTGCTGCCATGTGGGCGCGTACCGTGAGTGATGCGTTCAGCAGAAGGATTCCCTGGTGAGCCCAGCTTTCGAGGTTCCCGTGCGGGGGAGGATTGATCCCCAGGTCGTCGTGCAGTTCCTGGAAGATGTTCACGAGCGAGGGTGGCGGCTGGATTCCCATCGGTACCGAGAAGCAGAGTCCGTGAGCCTGTCCCGGATTGTGGTAGGGGTCCTGCCCGATAATGACCGCCTTGACCTTGTCGACCGGGCAAAAATCGAGTGCTGCAAAAATTTGGGATCCCGGCGGGTACACCACGTGGTGTTCAGCCTTTTCTTGTAAAAGTTTTTCTTTGATTTGCTTGAAGTAGGGCTGCTCAAATTGGTCTGCGAGCAGGTTCAGCCAGGATTCTTCGAGTTTGACGGACATAGGGCTATGGGGTTGTGAGATAATGGGGTGTGAAGTTTAAGTATGGCGCCGTAGGCACGATTGTTATGCCCAAAGGTCGCCTCAGGCGACCGACCTCAAAGCGAGTGTACACGAGCGTGCTCATGGCTCGGTTCTCCTTGTAAGTATGGCTATTTTCTCGCCGCGGAAACGGGTGTAGAAAAGGATTGCAGATTCTTTGCCCTTGGGCTTGAGGCGCTTGATTTCGGCGTCGGGATCTAGCTTGACGCCGCGGAGCTTGAGCGTGATTTTGCCGATCTCGTGTTCCTTGAGCATCGCGCGGACGGCGCCCGTCGCAATTTCTGCGTGGGCGAGAACTTCGTAGCAGGCGAAACCCGGTGCGGGGAGGGGCATACCGCTGGCGACATAGGCGATACCTTCTGAAATCAGGTGCGCGTTCGGGTCGCAGGCGAGGGCCGCTGCGTTAAAGAGGTGACTGCGGATAAGGACCGGTGCGGGCTCGGCGATATATTTGTCGAGTTCCCCGAGCGGAAGGTCGCTCTTGCTGGTTGCGGTGCGGTAGGTGCGGTCCTTGCCTTCGAGGCTGTCGTTCTTGTCGAGTTTTTCTTGAAGGTCCTCGTCTAGTGTTTCGATGGAACGGTCGCGCCCCCGGCTCCATTCGGCAAGTGTTTCGCCTGATTTGCCGATGATGACGGCGCGGACGGTGTCCGGGTTCTTGGCGAGCGCGCCGAACAGCACGAGGCATTCGCGGCAGTCGCTGTGACCGCCTAAATAAAGAATCTCGGTTCCGTCGGGAATTTCTGCCGGCGGGTAGCCGGGCGGAAGCTTCGCCATGCCGCCCTTGTAGCGTTTGCTGATTTCGATGACTTCTTCGAGCGTAGGGGTCAGGTTGCGCAGGTCGCGCTGGTTTTCTCCTTCGAGCGCGCGGCGGGCTGGGTCGATAGTGAAATAGTCTGCCGAATTATCGACCGAGCGCACATCCGCGCAGAGCGTGTTGACGTCCTTTCCGAGGGCGTGCATGTTGTAGCGGTACATGGTGAGGCGGTTTTCGTCGAGATCCACCCCGGTAATCTTTAGCGAATGGGGGAGAAATAAGCTGTCGCCTCCCATGCCACAGCATAAATCGTTTACAGAACCTTCGCTGGGCCAGAGGTTCGCCTTCCAGCGTCCGATATCCTTTGCGGTACTCTGTTCCAGGGCGAGCCTGTCGCAGAGCAGGAATTTTCCTTTGCGTTCCTTGTCGTCAAAGAACTTGTCGCGGAACTTGGGAACTAGCGCCATATAGTCCATAATGGCGGCGCGTTCTTCGTTGCTGAATCCGTCCTTGTTCAGTCGGGTCGAAATCTGGAGGGCATCCATTTTCTTAGATGCGGCTTCTTCGATAAAGCCCTGAACGCTTTCGGATATCAGCAAATTCCACAGTTCCATGCACTAAATTTACAATTTTAACGGGAACATTATTGCATTTTTTGCTTAAATTTAGGGTATGGGATATCGAATGGGTTATTTAGAAAAAGGGACGCTGTGTGCCCTGAGCCTTGCTGTTGCGTCGTTTATGGGCTTGCAGGCCTGCGGTGGTGATTCCGGCAGCGTGGCCGACTTTGATTACGAGGTGGTCCAGTCTTCGGCGAGTGTCCAGCGGGACACATTCTATATCGAACCGCAGGTCTTTTCTTCGGCAGATTTTTCGATTTCGTCGCAGGGTGAACCGTTTTCTTCTGCGGAGCTTGCGCAATCCCTGTCTTCGTCGGCTTGGCCGACTTCTTCATATACGCTTTTACCGGCATCTTCGGCGTTGGATCCCCGTACTTCGTTTGGGCCGGAACTTTCTTCGGCAAGACTTCCTCCGCATTCCTCGGCCGCGATACCTCCGCATTCCTCGGATTCAAAACCACCTCAATCATCAGCGTCGCAAGAGCCTTCTTCGTCTGCGGAATCGCCACTCGATTTCAGCTTTTATCGTGGCGCCGATATTTCTACGGTGCAGGAGTATGAACGCTTCGGTGCGAAATTCTACGATGTCGACGGAACGGAAAAGGACATTTTTTCACTGCTCAAGAATCACGGCTTCAACGCCATTCGCCTAAAGACATTTGTTTCGCCTAAGGCTCAGTATGGTTATGCGGCGCAAGGCTGCGAACACGATGCCGAGGCCTATGCCGACAAGGAGCATGTCGTTGCCTATGCCCAAAAGGTGAAGGCGGCGGGAATGGCATTCCTCCTCGACATTCATTATAGCGACAACTGGGCTGATCCGGGCAAGCAAATTATCCCGAGCCGGTGGCGTAGCGTTCAGAGTTCCGATGCTCTTGCGGATTCCGTTTATGCCTATACTTACGACTTGGTAAGCGCGCTCAAGCAGGTAAATGCGACCCCCGACTTGGTGCAAATTGGAAACGAGACTACCCCGGGCATTATGATTCATGTGCCTAACAGCAGCACAAACTGTTGGGGGAAAAATGTAGACAAGGCTCCGACGAGCATCAATGGTGATATGGGAACATCTAGCGGAAAGGCGAATGCGGCTAAGTACTTTAAGGCAGGAATCCGCGCAGTCAAGGCGGTTTCGCAGAATATCAAGACGGTACTTCATATCGAGGGCATTCACAAGACGTCAACCGTGAACTGGTGGATGACAGAAATCTTCAAGAACCAGAAGGTCCCTGCAGACGTGATGGGCTTTTCTGCGTATACGGCTTACGATGACGGCTTGCCGGATAGCTGGAAAAGTTTGTTTGAAAGTCTTGCGTCAAATTACCCGAATCTTGAATTTATCGTGGCGGAATACAACGGTGGCGATGCCAACAACCACTATAATTATGACGGATCGCGCCGCCGTACTGATGAAATGGTACGGGGCCTAGACCGCTGGATAGGCGCGTTTTTCTGGGAACCGACCTTGTACGGAGAGTGGGGTAGCGCCCTTTTTGACTGGCGTGGCAGTGACCTTTATGCGAACAAGGATGCTTTTGACGAGTATTCGGTTGATGTCCGTCACTGAAAAACGTCTTTCCGGACGACTTTGAATATAAATTGTCTGAAAAAGTAATTTTTTTTGAACGATGTAAGAAAAAAATGTTATATTGATGCAGTATAACCTATTTTGTTCACAGGAGTGAATATGAAGAAGAATATGATGCTCGCTACGGTTCTGTCCTTGGCTCTTTCCGCTTTTGCTCAGGACGAAGGCTATGCTGAATATGCCCAGCCGCAACAGGGGTACGCGCAACCGCAGCAGTACAACAACGGTTACGCCCAGCCGCAACAGGGGTATGGCCAGCCGCAGCAGTACAACAACGGTTACGCCCAGCCTCAGCAGGGTTACGGTCAGCCGCAACAGTACAATAACGGTTATGCCCAGCCTCAGCAGGGTTACGGTCAGCCGCAACAGTACAACAACGGCTACGCCCAGCCGCAACAGGCATACGGCCAACCCGCACCCCAGCCCAAGCAGAAGACGGGTATGTCTTTGCAGACGCTCAATTTCGCTATTCCTGTTGAAAACGAAACCTGGGAAATGGACAGTGATGGCCCCGGCGACACAGAATGGAGCTCCGTTGGCTATGAATTTAGCTGGACCCGTTACCGTGTGAACGAAAGCGGTTATTCTTCTGTGTTCGGCTTGACCTTTGGCTATGTCTCGGGTGAAATGGAACCGGAACGTGCTAATAGGGGTATTGACCTGAGTGGCATGGACTTCAATATGAAGTTTGGTTAGGGTATGGCTCCCGTGGCAAATGATGTCATTGTCGCGATGCACGTCCTTATGGGTATCGATTTCAAGCTGGTCGAAAATGAAGACGACTATCCGGGCTTTGAATACTCCGCATTCGTTTTTGACGTGATGCTGGGCGGCGACCTGATTGTCGGTTTCCGCGTGACAGAAAACTTTGGCTTTGTTGCCGGTGTCGATGTGACGACGAATCTGCTTGGTCTGGGAGCGTTCTCCTATGACGCAACCAACGGTGACGATTATGACGATTACGACGACAGCTGGGGTATCGATTACCTCTTCTCCGGAATCAATGTGGTTCCGCATGTCGGCGTAGCCTTCATCTTCTAATCGATAAATACGCGCTTTTCAAGAGCTGACTGGTCGCGGTGCCGGTCGGCTTTTTGTTTTGGCGCCCTTCGGGCTGGAGTTCCAGGCTCCCTAACTTTGATTTTGCTACATTACGCTATATGAAGATTGAAGACTGGCGAATTCGCATCGATGAATTGAACGACGAGATTATTTCGCTCCTGAACAAGCGGGCGTCTTATGCGACTGAAATCGGTAAAATCAAGAAGGAACAGGGACTCCCGGTTTTTGACCCGGCGCGAGAAGATGCTGTTCTCGAGAAGGTTTCTACGCTGACCAAGGGACCGCTTACGCCCGAGTCTATCAAGAATATCTTTAGGGTCATTATGCAAGAAACCCGGAAGGTGGAGGAATAATGCGGATCACCTTCGTTGGATTTGGACTCCTGGCGAGTTCCGTTGCCGCCGCTATCAAGCAGGCGAAGTTGCCTACGGTGGTGCGTGCGGTGAGCAGTCCTGCGACTCTTGCGCGAGCGAAGGATTTGGGACTTGCTGACGAATGTTTCGGCTACGACGAAATTACGGACTGGGTGCCTGGTTCCGATATGATTTTGCTGTGTGCGCCGATTCTGCATATTTTGCATACGATCGAGAATTTGGCGCAGATGGATTTATCGGTGCTTTCTTCGCAGCCAAAAATCCTGGTGAGCGATATCGGCAGTACCAAGGTGGAAATCTGCAAGGCGGGGGCCAAACTGCCGAAGCCGTTCGTGTTCGTAGGAAGCCACCCGATGGCGGGTTCCGAAAAGCGTACCCTTGAATACAACGACCCGTCAATTTTTGAAAATGCCTACTGGTTCGTGTGTCCGCCCGAAGGCGTGGAGGAGGCCGATTACAAGTCGCTTCTGGACCTGATTTCTTTTGTCGGGGCGAACGCGGTTGTTTTTCCGCCGGAACATCACGACCGGACGATGGCGTGGGTTTCGCACATGCCGCAGATGCTTTCGTCGACACTTGCGGCGAGTATGCCGGAGCGCCTGGTCAAGCCGAGCTACCAGCATTACGCGGGCCGTGCCTTTAGGGACATGACGCGCATTGCCGCATCTGGCTGGAATATGTGGCACGATATTGCGGTCACTAACCGCGACCAGACGGTGCTTGCTTTGCGCGAGGTGCGCGAGGGGCTTGACAAGACCATCGAGGCCATGGATCATTTGCAGGTGGTTTCTGACGGTAAACCCGCCGCCGATGACCGTGCCGGAGAACTGGAATCGGTCTTTAAGGCCGGGAACGAAGGCCGTGCGAGTCTTTTCGAAAAGGGCCGTAACGCGGCCGCTGCGTTCTCTGAAATTACGGTTCCCCTGAAGGATGTGCCGGGAGCCTTGCTGCAGGTGCTTTCTCCGCTGGCACAGAACAACTTGAATATCCGCGATATCGAATTGATGAAGGTCCGCGAGAATATTGCGGGAACGTTGCTGCTTGCCTTCAAGACTCCCGAAGAGGCCCGCCGTGCGGTCCAGATTTTGAAACTACTCGGTTACGATGTAAAGGAACGCTAAAGGAACTCTAATGGAATTTATCTTAAATCCCGATCGCGAACGCATGGAGCTTGCGCTGGTGATGGCGCTCCTGGTGAATGGCCGTACCGTTTTCGAAGATTTTTCGTTTGCCGCTGGCGTTGAACCTTTTGCCGAGGCCCTCAAGGAATTCGGACTTTCGTATGTGCAGCAGGGTCACCAGCTGGTGCTCGAAGGTAAGGGCTTCCAGTATGCGCTTCCGAGCATGCTCCCGATGGACATGAGCGAATCACGCTGCGTGATGCTTTGGACGCTTGCCTCGAAGGACATGGAACAGATTTACACGTTTGCCGCCGAAGAGGACGAGGCGGGAATAGCGAAAGTTGCGTGCGCCAAGGAGATGTTGCAGAAGTATTTCAAGGTGAAGCCCGTTTCCGATGAGGCGGCAAAATTCACGTTTACCTTTGCGGCGGAAGATTTGCCGATTAAGAAGGATTCGCTCGGAAACATTTCTACGGTGATGCGCAACAGGATCCTTTTGCGGACGTTGATTCGCGGCGAATACATCTCGTTTGAGGAAAAGGGCTCGGTTCATGACCAGTGGACCAAGATGCTTGCCTATTTTGGCGTAAACCTGAAGTACGAAGGCCGCGGCATGGAACAGCTGACGGAGCTTGAACGCCGCATGATGATGGCGCGCGGCCAGAAGATTGAACGTACGCAGTTCACGGAACTTTCGGAAACGCAGGTGATTACGGGGCGCGACTACTACATTCCCGGCGATACCACCGAGGCCATGGCGTTTGTGTTGCTGGCAACGATTGCGGGCATCCCGAAGAATACCGAAGTCTGTCTGAAGAATGTGGATCTGAACAGTTCGCGCGCCGGTGCGCTTACTTGCCTGAAGCGTATGGGCGGAAATTTCGAGACGGTGAGCCGCCGCGAACGTTTTGGCGATGTCTACGGCGACGTGATGGTGTATCCGCTGGCATCGGGGAAACGCCTGCAGGGCCGCCGCTTTTCGGAAGATACGATAGCGACGGGACTCGAGGAATATCCATTCCTTGCGGTGGCGGCCTGTTTCGCCGAGGGCGAAACGATCCTTCGGATCCCGAAGGAAATCCGCAAGGAAATGCGGGCGCGCAATGAAGCCCTCGCCGAAAACCTGCGCAAGACCGGTGCAGAAGTCGGTGTCTACGACGACGGCCTCGTCATCCGCGGACTTGAGACGATTGTGAACGGAAGTGACTTTGACGGGGGAGAGGCGCCGGAGAATGGTCTCGCCCTTTCGGTGCTTTCAATGGCGCTCGAAAACGACGAACCCGTAGCGAATGTGGAACTGGTGGAACGCACTTATCCGGGCGTGTTGCAGAAGCTTGCTCAGATGCTTGAAATGGCGACGGCAAAGCCGGAGGAATCGTAGGATGAAAAAGGACTTTCACTTTCGGACAATTGGCATCGTGGGCTGGAAAGACAAGAGCCCTGATTTGGCGCTTGCGCTCGACGTGATTTCGGCGTGGGCGACGGCGCATCCGCAGGTGAAATTTTGCGCTCTGGAAAACCTGAAGGGAATCGCCCGTAAGCCGATCAAGGTGGTCAAGGAAAGTGCTCTTTGCAAGTCGGACTTGCTGCTTGCTATCGGCGGGGACGGTACGGTGCTTTCGGCGGCGCATATGGCGCTCGGGCACGACACGCCCATTCTGGGCGTGAACGCGGGTCGAGTCGGATTTTTGGCGGAGACGCGTGTCGAGGACCTTACACAGACCTTGGATAGCTTGTTTGCGGGAGACTTTTCGACCCGCGAGCGCATGATGATCGATGCGGTCGTTTACCATGGCAAAAAACAGGTCGCCAAGCAGACGGTGTTGAACGAGGTGCATGTGCGTGCGCACGCACCCGAGCGCATGGTGAACGTGAGTGTTGCCTACAACGGTACCGCCCTTACGGATTATTGGGCGGATTCTCTGCTTGTTTCTACGCCGACGGGTTCTACCGCTTACAACTTGGCGGCCGGCGGCCCGATTATCCATCCGGCGACTCCTGCCGTGGTGCTGACTCCTGTGGCGCCGAGCAGTCTTTCGGTGCGCCCGCTGGTGCTGTCGCTTTCGTCCAAGAAATTGCAGATGAAGTCGGCAGTTGACGGTCCGCTGGATTTGGTTTTCGACGGGCGTACGACAATCGTGTTGAAACCGGACGATATCGTGACTCTTTCCGAAAGTAAGTCGGTGACGACTTTTATCCGAATGCGCCATACGGGATTCGTTGGCGCCCTTCGTGAAAAACTCGGCTGGACGGGAAAGCCCCGACAAGTCTGATTGTAGTGGATTTTTATGAAAATGGAGCTGGGTTTGACTCGCTGAAATATGTTCCTATAACTTATTATAGGTTTTTTCTATACCTTGTGCGCATAATGGTTTTTACAGGAGGCTTATACTCCGTAAAATCTTCCTATTTAGTCCTTTTTTTTTAAATTTATGCGTATGAGTGAATTTTTGCATAAAAACAGCGTCGGTCCCGTAGTTCCCCAGACCTTTGAAAAGGATTATGGTGAACAGGGCTTTATGTTGGAGTGTGGCAAGACGCTCCCGGCGCTGACGATCCGTTACGAAACATACGGAACTTTGAACGCAGACAAGAACAACGTGGTCTGGGTGTGTTCCCCGTTGACGGCAGATGCCCACGTGGCAGGATACTATACCGAAAACGATAAGAAACCCGGTTGGTGGGATGCCCTGATTGGCCCCGGAAAACCGGTCGATACGGACAAGTTCTTTGTCGTTTGCAGTAACATTTTAGGTGGTTGCAAGGGCACTACTGGCCCGGCTAGCATTAACCCGCGCACCGGCAAGCCCTACGGCAGTACCTTCCCGATGATTACCATCGGCGACATGGTGAACGCCCAGCGTGAACTCGCCAAGGGACTCGGCATCGATCAGCTCTGCTGCGTGATTGGAGGTTCCATGGGTGGTTTCCAGGCGATGAAGTGGGCCATCTACTATCCGGATCTCGTGCGCCGCTGCATCGTGATTGCAAGCTCTCCGCGATTCAGCAGCCAGGCTCTCGGTTTTGAAATCGTCGCCCGCGACGTGATTACCCAAGACCCGAATTTTAACGGCGGCGACTACTACGAATCGGCTCACCCTGATGTCGGTCTTTCGAATGCCCGCAAGTTGGCGCACATTACCTACCTCAGCGCCGTGGGCATGGAACAGAAATTCAAACGCGCCCAGGACCAAGAAAGCCGTAACCACGCCGTCACCTACAGCACACCTTTCGATTTGAACCTTCCGCTCGAAAGCTACCTGCGCTACCAGGGTGCCAAATTCGTAGACCGCTTCGACGCCAACAGCTACCTGCATATTGCACACGCGACCGACAGCTTTGACTTGGAAACCGAATACGGTTCTCTTGAAAACGCATTCAAGGGCGTGAAGGCGGAATTCCTGAACGTGAACCTGAGTACAGACTGGCTTTTCCCGCCGCACGAATCGCGTCGTATTACAAGCGCCCTCTTGAATGCAGGTAAAACGGTTACAAGCCTTGAGCTCGATACTCAATTTGGCCACGATGGTTTCCTTATCGAAGTCGGTGACCTCGGAAAGGCCGTAGGCCGTTTCCTTGACAGTAAAATTATCCCGACCGCGACGGATACGCAGGTGATGCCGGTATTCCACGACACCGAAGACTTCGACTACATCGGAAGCCTTGTCAAGGAAAACAGCAAGGTGCTCGACCTCGGCTGCGGTAACGGCGAACTTCTTGATTTCTTGAACAAGAAAAAGCATGTTGAAGTCCTCGGCATCGAACGCAACTTCAAGAGCATCATGGATTGCCTTGAAAACGATGTGCCCGTCATCCAGCGCGACCTCGACGAAAGCGGAATCAGCGACTTCAAGGACGGAAGCTTCGATTACGCCATCATCAACCGCACCATTCAAGAAATCCGCGACCCGGTCGCCCTCTTGAACGAACTTCTGCGTGTCGCCAAGCGAGCTATCGTGACCTTCCCGAATTTCGGTCACTGGACAACCCGCGGAAGCCTGATGCTGCACGGACGCATGCCGAAATCGAAGGAACTCCCTTACGAATGGTATGACACGCCGAACATCCGCCTCTTGACCGTAAAGGATTTCCACACCCTTTGCGACAAGGAAGGCTTGAAAATTGAAACCATCAGCTACCAGAACGAACACAAGCTCAGCAAGTTCCTGACCGCGATCGGTTTTGCAAACTTCGGCGCAGAACATGTAATTGCAATGGTGAGCAAGAAATAGTTGCAACGTCATTGCGAGGAACGCAGTGACGAAGCAATCTATTAATGAATGCAAAAGGATTGAATATGGCTATTTTATCGATGACGGGGTTTGGAAAAAGCGAGTCCATGTACCAGGGCGCAAGCTGCGTGATTGAAGTCCGCAGCGTAAACAACCGCTTCTTGGACATCTCCTGCAAGTTGCCCAAGAACCTTGCCTACCTCGAAAACAGCTTCAAGAACCAAATCAAGGACAAACTGGTCCGCGGTTCGGTTATCTTTAGCGTGACGCTCGGTGCAGGCACCGGCGGAAACATTCCGGTTTCCTATAACGAAGCTGCCATTGCCAAGTTCGTCGACATCACGCGCACTATGCAAAAGAAATTCGGTATTACGGGCGAAATCAAGCTGGAACACGTACTTGCACTCCCCGAAGTGCTGCAGTTTACTGACGCCGATGCGGACTCTGAAGCGCTCGAAAAACATTTGGCAGCGGAACTCGACAAGGCTCTTGACCAAGTGAACGAAATGCGTGCCAAGGAAGGCGCAAACCTCGCCCGAGATCTCGAAGGCCGCGTGAATCACTTGAACGCCGTTCTCGACAAAATCGAAGTCCTCGACCCCCAGCGCATCGAAGTCTGGAAAGACAAGTTCAAGGAGCGCATCAACGTGCTCCTGAAGGATAGCGAAATCGACGATGTACGCCTGCTGCAGGAAGCCTGCATCATGGCCGACAAACTCGACATCCACGAAGAAATCACGCGTTTCCGCAGCCACAATAAGTTGTTCCTGAACGCTCTCAAGGAAGGCGGCGCCCAGGGCAAGAACCTCGGTTTCATTCTGCAAGAAATGGGCCGCGAAGCCAACACCCTTGGCACCAAGTGCCAGAGTGCCGACATCGCCGCGCTCGCCATTGAACTGAAGAACGAAGTTGAATGCATCCGCGAGCAATCGCTCAACATCGCATAAGGCGAGCGTCGCGGGCAAGCTTGCTTGCCTATGACCGAGCCGAGCGAGTGAGGAATGCGGCGGAGTGGGTGTTTGGGCAAAAAAGGAATGGGTAAAATATGGGTGAAAAATTGATACATGCTTTGACGGTGGCGGGCTTTGACGGTTCTGCCGGGGCGGGCTTTATCTCGGACATCAAGACGATGGCGCATTTCGGCGTGTACGGTCAGGCGGTCTGCACCGCGCTCACGCAGCAGAACGAAGAGGAATTCGTGGCTCCCGGTTGGGTCATTTGGGACCGCATCGAGGCCCAGCTCGAAACCCTTTTTAGAAAGCATACCTTCAAGTTCGTGAAAATTGGACTTGTGGAAAAGTCGCGCACCTTGAAACGTATCGTTGAATTTGTCCGTGAAAAGTCGCCAGATGCATTCATCGTGTGGGACCCCATTGCAAGCGCTTCTGCTGGCTTCCACTTTATGCGCGATGCAGAAAAGTTCCTGCCGATTATGAAGTCGATTGACCTCGTGACACCGAATCAGGATGAGTACAGCTATCTGGGGCTCGGACTTGCGGAATCCCGCGGTGAAATCCGTATGGGTCATGATTTTGCGGTGCTGCTAAAAGGCGGTCATGCTCACGGCAAGGAATCAATCGATACCTTGTGGTACAAAGATGAACAATACAAGTTCCGGAGTCCGCGGCTCCCCGGCAAGGGCAAGCACGGCACCGGCTGCGTGCTGAGTTCAGCAATTCTTGCAAACGTTGCCCTTGGCAAAGATGTTCCGACAGCATGCGAAATCGCCAAAAATTACATGAATGAATTTCTCCGGAGCGGGGAAGGCCGGCTGGGATTTGTTTGAAATTTTTTCACGGACTAACGCGGATGTTCAGCCAGGATTTATATCCTGGCTTTGCTGTTTTTTGGATTTTTATATTCCAAGTTGGAATGTAAAAATCGAGTCTATTCGTTGCGTCAAAGACGAAGAATAATCTTGCTCTGCCTGTCAAAAAGCCTGCTCTTAATTTTGAAAATTAATTTTCATTTTGCAAACTACTGTTGACAAAATGCACGGTCCAACATGCAACCCCTTGCTTTTGGAATTAGAACATTTTATATTATAGACACCACCGTAGAAGTGTGTTGCCGGGTTTCACCTGTCTAGTGATGCTCCATAGTTAATATATCCGTTACTTATATGAGATAGACAAAGGACAAAGCTATGGCCAGACCCATTCGTGAAACTCCTATACTCTTTGGTGAAGATGCTCGCCGTTTTCTTGCTGCGATGCAGGAACGTCGCCCCGAACCTCCAGAAGTTCGTGCCCGCCGCTTGCGGAACTACGAACTGATGAAAAAAGCTTATGAGCGTGGTATGGCCGAACAGCGTGCCCGTGAAGAAGCCAATGGAGGTTTTGATCCGTGGTTCAAGCATGTGTAGAAAAAGAAAAGCTAAGTTTTATTCGGTTACAGCCGTTTTATTCCGTTAAAGATTTTCGCTGCGGCGACCCCGATTTAGATGACTTTATTCAAAATCGTGCGTCGGGATTCCAAAAGCATTTGTTAGCCGTGAGTTACGCTTGTGCTGACGCCGAAACAGGGCGGATGTTGGCTTATTGCAGTTTGGCGAATGACAAGGTGGCCGTCGGAGATTTCAAGGATAAAACGGAGTTTAACCGTTTCCGCAAAAAGCAGGGATTTCCTAACGAAAAGCGTTTGAAGAGTTATCCTGCGGTAAAGCTATGCCGTCTGGGTGTGGACGAATCTGCCAAAGGTCAACAGATTGGTACGACGGTCTTGGATTACATCAAGTCTATGTTTGTATTCGAGAACAAGACGGGATGCCGATTCCTGACTGTTGATGCGTATTTGGAGGCAATTCCCTTTTACGAGAAGAACGGATTTCGCTTCATGAATGTAGAAGACCATGATCCGCATACACGTCTTATGTATTACGACCTGATGGATCTGTGTGCGTAGGTGGGGTATGAAACCCGTTCCAGAAATACATAACAAATAAAGCCTCGCAATTAGCGAGGCTTTTGAATTTTTTACTCCGGAATTCGAATTTAGGTCGTCAGGAACTGACGACTCACGAACAAACGAATGTTTGGTCGTGTAGGGAGGGCCTTAGGGAGGGCGGGAGCCCACCCTAGTCTCTTAGTCTTCTTCAGCGGGGCGCTTGGAGAGCTGCTTGCGCTTGATCGGGTCGAGCTCGGTCTTGCGGAGGCGCAGCACTTCCGGCGTGACTTCGATGCATTCGTCTTCGTTGATGAAGGTAACGCATTCTTCCAAAGTCAGGCGGCGGTACGGAGTCAGCTGGATCATGTCGTCGGCGGACTTGGAGCGCATGTTGGTGAGGTGCTTACCCTTGGTGACGTTCACGATGATGTCGACGTCGCGGTTGTGTTCACCCACGATCATGCCCGGATAAACTTCGGCACCCGGTCCGATGATGAGGTAGCCGCGGTCTTCCAGGTTGGAAAGAGCATAGCTTGCAGCTTCGCCCGGTTCCTTCGCGATGAGCACGCCGTTCACGCGGGCCGGAATTTCGCCCTTGTACGGTTCGTAGTCCTTGAAGATGGACTGGCTGACGGCATAACCCTTGGAGAGGGAAAGGAGCTTCGGACGGATACCGATAAGGCCACGGCTCGGAACGAGGTATTCGAGAGTGACGCGGTCGTTTTCGTCGGTGGTCATGTTGACCATTTCGCCCTTACGGGTGTTGATTTCCTGGATGCAGGCGCCGCTGAATTCGTTCGGCACTTCGACCTTGAATTCTTCGATCGGTTCGAGGAGCTTGCCGTTTTCGTCGTTCTTGAAAATTACCTGCGGGCTCCCGATGGTGAATTCGTAGAGTTCACGACGCATGTTTTCGACGAGGATGGTGAGGTGGAGAATACCACGACCGGACACCTTGAAGGTGGATGCACCGTCGACCTTTTCGACCAAGAGGGCGGGGTCTGCCATGTGGGCGCGTTCCAGACGTTCCTGGAGCTGGTTACCCGTCATGAACTTTCCACCGTACTTGCCGGCCAGGGGCGAGGTGTTCACGGTGAAGAGCATAGAGATGGTCGGCGGGTCAATGTGGATGCGGGGGAGGTGCACCGGATTGTTCGTAGAAGAAAGGGTGTCACCGATGTCGAAGTTGTCGAGACCGGCAATCAAGATGATGTCGCCGGGGCCCGCTTCTTCGATCGGCTGCGGGGTCAGGCCTTCGTAGCGCAGAATCTTCTGGATGCGGATGTTTTTCACCTTGCCGTCCGTCATGGCCTGGGCAACGGTCATGTTCGGCTTGAAGGTTCCCTGCTGCATGCGGCCCACGGCCAAGCGGCCGAGGAAGCCCGAGTATTCAAGCGATGCAATCTGCAGAAGCGGTTCTGCAGCCGGATCGCCCTTCGGGGCCGGGATGCGTTCGATAATCTTGTCCATCAAAATGTGGAAGTCGCCATCGGGGTCTTCCATTTCGGCCTTGCAGATGCCCTTACGGCCAGAACCGAACACCTTGTCGAAGTCCAGCTGCTGTTCGTTGGCGTCGAGTTCGCAGAACAGGTCGAACACCTTGTCAAGAGCGGCGTGCGGGTTGCAGCCGTCGCGGTCGATCTTGTTCACGACGACGATAGGAATAAGTCCCATTTCAAGGGCCTTCTGGGTCACGAAACGGGTCTGGGCCATGGGGCCTTCGAATGCGTCCACCACCAGGATAACGCCGTCCACCGTACCCAGAACGCGTTCCACCTGGCCGCCGAAGTCGGCGTGCCCCGGGGTATCGACGATGTTCACGCGATAGCCCTTGTACATGACGCTCGTGTTCTTGGAAAGGATGGTGATGCCGCGTTCACGTTCCAGGTTGTCAGAGTCCATCACGCGTTCGTTCACTTCTTCGTTTTCGTGGAAGGTTCCGCACTGCTTGAGGAGCTGGTCCACCAGGGTAGTCTTACCGTGGTCAACGTGGGCGATAATGGCGACGTTTCTGATTTTAGATGTATCCATAATGGCTCTTTTGATTGACGTTTATTTTTGGGCGCAAATTTAGAAATTCTGAGCGATTATGGCAATGTTTGGGGCCCAAGTTTACTATATTTGGGGTACTATGGCAAAAGAAATCGATAATTTTGATGATGAAGAAATGGATGAAGCCGCCCTTCAGATGTTCGATTCTGAAGAAAGCCTCAGCCAGGCTCCTCAAGTCCGCGACTACAGCGACCGCCGCATCCTGATCTGGGAAGAAGATGATTCCCACCGCGATGCCTGCCTCGAAGTGCTGACGGACCTTCTGGTGGGTGCGACCATCAAGGCGGTCAAGACCGAAGCCGAAGCCCAGGAACAGCTCGAAAACGACGACTGGGATACTTTTGTCGTGGATTTCTACACCGAAGGCGTTTCTTCGAGCGACTTTATCAAGAGTGCGAACAATTATCCGGGTTCCATTCTGGTCGCCCTGAACATGGGTCCCCTGACTCTTCCCGAAGAACGCGATCCGATGCGTACGGAACTTCTGCGCAGGCTGTTCGATGTCGAACGCGCCAATACGCAGATTCACGCCTAATTCAACTCACCGGGGGTGGGTTTTCCGAGACTCCAGGCCGTAGAATCCCTACGGCTTTTCCATTGTTCGATATTCAGCTGGGTGCTGATGCCGTTTTTTGAGTTTGCGCTTGGAACCACTTGCGCATGTAATGAATCTGTATCGGGAGCATAGTATAGAGAATCAAGCGATTCTCCGTCACATTTTAGGACGATGCTTCCCCTTGAGTTGGTGATATCGTTCCAGCTTTCCGTGTTGATATGGAGGGGTGGAGTGATGTCCTTGGTGGCGTCTCCCAAGACCAGTACCTGACGAGGGGCGATTTCGCTGGTGGTCAGGGGCAGGTAGCGGATGGCGCTGTTACTGGTCGCCCCAATAGCGCAATCATCTAAAATAAGTGTGTCCGTACTTCCGTTGTAGATCTCGATAAACTCGTATTGAGTCGTATCTGTTTTTGCTGCACTGGTGTAAAATTCCGTAATCAGCAAATCGTCAACCCTTGGCTTGCGGTAGCCCGCCTTCAGGGGTATCGTGATTTCGATGCGGCGTTCCTCGGCGGCCTTGATGGCAAGCGCGACCTGGCTACGGAGCGAGTTCAGCGTGAGTTCGGGGACGGGGCTGTCTTCAGTAAGCGTGAATTTGTCCGTAACGCTGTAGATGGCCATTCCTTCTTGGTTGAGGAGCAGAATTTCCAGCTCGTATTCGCAACCGAGCTTGAGCATGTCGCTCTTGAAGATTGCTCCGTCTACAGTCATTTCCATGGGGAATTCGTACTGGTCGGTTGACGATTTCAGCTTCATCGAACCTCCTGTGATTCCCGCGTCGTTCTTGAGCCCGAGCGGAATTTCTACGAAGACGAATCCTACGACCGGGTGCATCTGGATCGCCAGGCTCACCGTGGTTCCTGCAGTGAGACTGGTTTCCAGTTCGCCCATCTGCATCAAGGCGCCGTTCGCGTAGATCTTCGCCTTGAAGTTCCAGCTGTCGCTCGGGAAAAGTTCCAGACTGAAGTTAGGGTTGTCGGCGGAATGCACGTAGTGCAGCGTGTCGGTGCCGTAGCAGTCCAGCACGAGGCTGTCCAGGAGCGGCGGGATGCTGTATTGCAGGTGAAGCGAAACATTGGCGGTGTTCCCTTCGGCCGTAGCGCTTGCGGCGGAGCTGGATTCGGTGGAGTGGTTGCCGCAGTTCCAGAGGGTGCATACGCACAGGAACAGGGTGGCGATGGTGATGTATTTTTTCAGAATAGGACTCATTTTACCTCCATTGGTTGAGATGTCCTACTCTATACACGTAAGTTTCAAAAAAATCGTATGGATTTTACCCCTGTTTTTCGTTCAAAACAGTGTAAAATAATTTTTAAACGATGTGAACGCCTCTTTTCCTCGGCTCAGTCTGCTCCGCACGCTCGCATGGCCTCGGTCTTCGACCGACGAATGCTCGCTTAGCGGCCAGCCTTTAGCCTCAGCAAACTGCTTCTAAACTCTAAACATCCTACTTAAGTATCAATCAACTCCGAATTCTGAAATCCGAATTCCGAATTAACCTAAGCTCTACCAACTAAGTTCTACCAACTCCGAACTTTCTACAGTTTCAGGGCTTTCTGCCCGTTTTGCTTGCGGTTGCCTTGCAGCTTGGTGGCGCAGGCCTTGTCTTGCCGGAGAATTTTCACGAGTGCGCTCGGGGTGAGCCCGAAAGCGGCCGCTGCGGCCTTGGTGTCGCCGTTCTTGGTCGCCATGATGTCGAACACGTGCGCGACGAACAGCGGAAAAAGGGCGTTGCTCGGTTGCAGGTGCCCGTTGCTCCCCGGGAAAGGCATTTCGGGGTTGGCTGGAGTTTCGCGGATTTGCAGGGCGAGCGCCATCTGCATTCGGTGCAGTGCATGCACCTTGTTTTCGTGAGCGGACCTTCCTTCGCAGGATTTGATTTCTAAATTGAAATCTCGTAAGGTGAGCAAAACTCCGGTGTTGGTCTTGTTGCGGTGTTGTCCGCCCGGACCGGACCCCTGGAATCCCTTGAGGCTACAGGCGCGGAGGAGCTCGTCCAAAGTCATTTTCAGGTAGGTATCGCGATGCATGTACTGAAAAATACAATTGTTGCGGCGGTTGCGGTTGGTGCCGCAGTCTTCTTTAATGCTTGTGCAGGCTCTTCCGGGGCCAAAGACTCGAATAATCCGCGTAATGAATCTTTCGCGGACGCCGCTCTGGGTGAATCGGCCGAAGTCAAGGACGCCAAGGTGCAGCACCGCGAAAACGACAAGCAGGCGATGCTCGAAGCCATGTTCCGCAATTTTATGGCGGCTATCCGCGAAGACACTCCTGCCGAGGTCCTCTATTCCATGCTGACCGATTCTTCGGAGTACTGGCTCGACACGCTGGAAAACCACGCCCGCGTCTACAGGCCCGAAGATCTGGATACATGCCAGTTCTACGAAGTCTATTCCATTCTGCTTTACCGCCTCTACGAGCGCGAACATCTGTGGCAGGTTCCCGAAGACCGCATGCTTTGGTTGTATCTTTCAAAGGCGGGAGTCATCCATAACTTCACCAAGTTGGACTTGGGCCCCCTCAAGATCAAGAATGACCGTGGAAGCATCGGTCTTGCCAAGAGCCCCGAAGTCCCGATCATGATTTTCGAATGGGACGACAACGACTGGAAACTTGACTTGACCGAAACCGTGCCGCTCATTACGAAGGGTGTCGAGGCGACCGCCGTCAAGAAAAGCTGGAGCAATAAGAAACTTGCCCTGTACTGGCTGGACCGCGAATACCACTTGCAGTATTCACGTCTTGACGACTCCCTCTGCGAGCCGATCGGCTTCTAAAATAAGTTGTTGCGAGTGAAGCGTTTTCCTATGAAATTTTTTAAAGCGATAGTTCTTGTACTAGTCGTCGTAGCCTGTGTCTGGGCAGCCCCGGTTAAAAAGGCGGGGAAGGCTTCCGGATATACGGCGGGCGCAGCGAAGGTGCTAGGAGCGGTGGAGTCGGCGGCACCTTTCAGCGGAGACCGTCTCTTTGCGACACTCGATTCCGTCGGTGGAACGGGAACCTGGATGGAATGGGACGTGAACGGCGTGAAGGATCCTTCGCTGATGAGTGTGCTCGATCCGATGCTCAAGGGCGCGAATAAGCCCGAGATGGTCTGGGTCATCACGGAACGCTCGAAACCCTTGGCGGCAGTCCTCTTGCCCAAGGGAACTGGCGAAGTAATTTTGTTCTACGAGTTGCCTTCGCTCGATGCCAAGCCGGTTCCGCTTTCGATTAATCCGGTGCTTTCGCCCGATGTGGTTCTACGTGATTATAGACAAATTAACGAAACGGAATTCGTCCACCGAGACAGGGACAACTTGAAGGTTCGCCTTTTGAATGGCGGCATGCGTTTTACCTACGAAAAGAAAGGCGAAGAGCCCCTGCGAATCGACCCGGGGTACGCCTCGATGTCGTTTACCGAAAAAGAAGCGGTGTTGCGTGAATACGAGGATTATTTCAAGTATGAATATTCGCTGATGCTGCGCGCCTTTGTGCAGTCGACCCGGAGCATTTTCAACTGGCAGGCTTGGCACTGGTACATGCCCGAATGGAATGCGAAGTGCCTGATGAACCGCAAGGAACTCGATGCCATCTTGAAACAGGGATATTTCCCGCCTTTGCTGACCCTTTTCAAGACGAAAACGGCGTCCGGAGAAACGGTGGAATTCAAGACGGATGGAAGGGGCTATTCCGAGCTCCTGATCAGCCGCTAAATCGATAATTTGCTATTTTAAAAAGGTGAAGTCCTTTTTAGCATTCCTAGTCCTGGCGCTTGTCGTCGTTACGCCTTCTTTTGCCCGCGTCGTAGAAGATTCACGTTCGCGATTTGTCCTAGAAGATATGGTCTATGAATCGACGGTCCATGGCTGCGATTCATTGGATTCTCGTGGTGGAAAGTTTGTCCCCGAAGGGGCCGCTTACCTAGACGGCAACTCGATGCCTTTCCGCTATTACCGCGTGGCGCTTCCGACAAAGGATCGTCCCGAAGTTTCAGTAAAGGATATCTCGACGGTGTCCCTGGGAAAACCCCTGTGTAAGGAAGGCCCCATGGGAAGAACGGATTCGCTCCGTTTTATGCCGGTCGATGTCTCTACGCCCTTCTTTAGGGATGGCTTGTGGATGACCGATATCCGTGTTCCGCTGTATGTGCGTAACGGCTCGTCTGTTTCGCTCCGCAAGAAGTTCAAGATCAGCGTTACCTTCCAGGGGAGTGCAAACGGCGTGAATCCCGGCAAGCGAGCCGTGTCCAGGGTGCTGAACGAAAGAGGCGCCTCCCGTTTTGGCGTGTCGCGTTCCGGCGCGATGAAAGCCTTGAGGAAAGAAGCGAGCAGTTCTGCTTCGGACGTTAATTTTATCGCATCGATCCAGGTGGGCGACAAGAATGTGGCGACCTTCAGCGAAGATGGCCTGTATGCGGTGGATTTCAAGACGATCCGCACCGCCTTGCTGCTTTTGCAACGCCAAAGCGACTTGGACGGAATTCCCGTAGAACGCCTCTGTCTTTACGGGGCTTCTCCGGACACTCTTGCCGATATGGCTCCCGGCGAAGCGGACCGCATTCCCAACCGCATCTTTGAAATTCCGATCGAGATTCGTGACCATACTCCGGGCAACAATTCAAGTTCTCCCGACGGTATTTTCAATGAAGGCGATACGCTTGTCTTTGTCGGGTACGGCAATGCTTTCTGGAAACGTTGCGACCGTGAAGACAAATTCTTTATGAACGGCAAGATGGATTACTTCCATTCGTATTCGCCTTATTCCTTCTATCAGAATTTCCTGTTCGGCTACAAGGATACCGGCAAGGGACTTCGCCTGAGCGATATGGTGAAGACGCCTTCTGGACAAGGGAAAGATGTCAAGTGGATGCGCTATGTCCGCACCGAAAAGGAAGCCCTTTTGCGGGATTCCTATTTCGGAAAGTCGCTGGACTGGGAAATGGCGACGGGTAAGGAATGGTTCTGGATGTGGCATAGTCGATTCGATTCGACGACGGTGTCTGTGAACATGACCGAAACTTCCCGCCTTCCGGGGCTTGTTTCCGGAGGGAAGGAATATGTGGCGATTTCCTATTTTCCGTATCGTTCGATCTTTTCGGGAACGGCCGTCGTGCTCAATGACCAGGTCAAGAAAATGGATTTTGCGAGTTTAGGTTACGAATCAAGAATGGAGTCAATCCGTTTTGCGTTCGATGTCAACGGGAATACCGTAAACCGGCTCGACATGACGCTGATGCCGGGCGGTAATTTCAGAATGGATTCTCCGGGCCTAGTTGAATCCGGAAACCAGTATACGCTGACCATGCTCCCGAATGACCTTCAGTACGACCGTTTTGACGGCTATACCGTGGCGTACCAGTGGACTCCCGTTGTCGATTCTGCGGAATGGCTGTTGCCGGGAAACGTTTCCGGCGTTGTCAATGTGCCGGCCCCTTCGGGAACGCGGATCATGAAGTTCGTGGACTTGCGCCCCGTCGGTTTGCTTTCGGTATCGGGTGGCGTGGCTAAGGACAGTGTCTCGTCGGACGAGGATGTGCGTTACCTTGCCGTGCGCGAAGGCGTCTACCGTTCGGGCTTGAAGGTCGAACCCTTGCCGATCCATAACGATGGCGTGCTTAAGGATTTGAGTCGTCCGAATTCCAAGCTGGAGTACCTGATTATCGCTCCGGATGAATTCCTGGAACCTGCGGTCGCGTTGGCGTCCTTCCGTTCTGGCGGGTCGTCGGTGCAGTCCTTTGCGACCTCGGTCGTTTCGGCGCAGGACATTTATCGTTCCTATACGGGTGGCCGTGTGTCGCCGATAGCGATTCGCAATTACATTTCTTACGTGTACTCCGTTTGTCCAAATTTGCAGTACGTGCTTTTGGCGGGTGGAGGCCATTACGATTATAGGGGCATTACCGGACGCTTGGGAACATCTTACATTCCTCCGTTTGAAAAGGAAGATGCTGTTGTCGAGGACTTTTTCGGAATTCTTGATTCGGGAGAAGTCTGCCAGTATGGCAAATATGATTTGGATATTGCGGTGGGTCGTTTGCCGGTGAATTCGGTGACCGAATTCGCGCAGTATATCAAGAAGGCCAAGGATTACGATTCCGTCGGAGTCATGGACTATTCGGACTGGAGATCCTCTTTGCTGTTTGCGGCAGATGATGCTGTAAATAGCGGGCACACGGACGGTGACCCGCATACGCGTTACCAGGAAACGGTGGCGCGCATGATCGACAGCCTTTCTGTGGAACGGGGCTACCGTTGGAACATGAAAAAGGTCTACTTGTTGGATTATGTGGAAGACGCTGCGGGGCAAAAGAAGGATGCGGCTGAAACCTTGCTGGATTTCTTGAATCAGGGAGCCTTGTTCTCGGTCTATTTTGGGCACGGATCCAAGACGGACTGGGCTAGCGAAGGTCTTCTGAAGCCAAGCTACCTTTCGAAAATCAACAACGAAGGGCGCTATACGATTCTTGGATCGTTCTCCTGTACGGTGGGGCGTTTTGACGAAGGAGATGGCCGTTCGCTTTCCGAGGAATTCCTGTTGGCGCCCAGTGCCGGTTCTATCAATTCGGTGGGGGCGAGCCGCGAAACTTTTGCGACGTATAATGTGGCTTTTGGAACGGAACTGCTCGAAGAAGCCCTGCTGCGGGAATCGTCTACAATCGGCCTTGCTTTCTTGAATGCCAAGAGGAATACGACGGGGCTCGAGTACAACAGGCAACGCTACAACAACGAACGCTACGTGCTCATGGGTGAACCCGTTGTCCGTATGCCCCGCAGCGAACTGAAGGTGACTCTCGATTCTACCCTAGATACTATCAAGGCTCTCGACAAGATGCGTCTGTCGGGAACCGTGTCGGGGATGGATGACGGCTATGTTGACCTGGTCTTGCGCGAAGGCCGCATCGAGAAAGTCTTGGATTTGCAGGTTGCCAGTTCCCAAACGGACGGTAACGATTCGATGATGATTTTCTACGACGGACCGCTGGTGTACTCCGAAAAGGTTCCCGTGAAGTCGGGACGTTTCGAAACGGAATTCGTGACGCCGCGAAAGATTTCTTCGGGCGATTCGGCGGCAGAATTCAGTGCCTGGGCGTATTCCAATAACAGCGGCAGTGTAGGACGCCTATGGTTGCGGAATCTGAGTATCGGAGGACTTTCTGAGTTTGCTGCCGATCTTCACGATACGGTTCCGCCGAACATTCAGATTCAGTCCTGCTACATGGGGAACAACGTGACTTCCTTTGCTGATGGTGAAACTGTCAAGTTGCAGACTCCCGCGTGCCTGCAGGTGATTATCGAAGATTCTACTGCGCTTGATTTCAGGGAACAGGCCGACGAGGGAATTTCTTTCGAAGTGGTCGGAGTGCAGGATCCGTTCCATCCGTGGCCGTACCTGGAACAGAATTCCAAGCGCGCCAAGTTGCGCATGAACTTTACCGCGGAACAGTATCCGGCGGGAACGTACGTGTTCCGCGTCCGCGCCATGGATGTACTTGACAACGTCCAAATTAAGACCGTGAATGTCGAAATCACCGACAATATGGAAGCGGGCCTTGCCGATGTGTTTAATGCCCCGAATCCGATGGGCAAGAAGGGGACGACCTTCTATTTCAAGAACCTGGTCATGGATCCCGATATGTCGAAGGTGAATATCTTTATCTACAACCAGAACGGTAAACTTGTCAAGGTTCTGAAGGACGTTGTTTCGGGAGTGATGCATTGGGACGGCCGCGACAATCATGGACGCCCGTTGGCTAACGGCCTTTATCATTATGTTGTTCGTAGCGAAGTGTCTTCGAAGGCGACTTCGGGTAAAAAGACTTGGACTAAAAAACAGAAACTCTTAATTTCGAGGTAATTATTATGGATTTGAGGGAAAAGCCTGGAAAAATTCAGACTTTTTTGGAATGGATGCTGCGCTTTAGGTTGATCGCCGTTGTCGCGATGGTGGTGACGACCGTTTCTTTTGTGGCGACCAACTGGCAAGAGATGGTGTCCCCGTCGCTTGCGGCTTCTGAATCGTTCGGAATGTGGTTTGCCAATATCGAATCGGTGCAGAACCTCTGGTCGAGTTCCCGCTTTATTGCCGTGGCGGCCATCGCCTGCGTCGTGATGTTTACCGTTTTTGGCGGTGTTCGCGGCGCGATCGCTTCGGTGGTGTCGGCGGCGCTTTCGTTCGTAGCGCTTTACGTGATGGGCGGTAGCGAATCGATGCCCTTGCCGATGTTTGGAATCCTGACACTGGTCGCCCTGGTGATGCTGTTTTTTGTAAAGCTCTCGGTGTCGTGCGCTCTGTTCCCGTTCGTGCTTTCGTGGTTGTTCTTGACCGGGCTCCTGTCGGTTTTGCCGCAGCTGGTTGAACCTTCGTGGCTGGTTTGGGCTGTTCTTTCTGCCTTCGGTTTTGCGTCGGCCATGGTGCTGTCTGTCGTGGCGGGCAAGCATTTGGGGGCCGGGGACCCGCAGGCGGGAGCTTTGATCAAGGCCGCCAAGCAGCTGATGACTCCTGTGCTGGTGGGTGCACTTTTGCTGATTGCATCGATTGCGTTCGATATGCCTGCCGAAGCCTCGGAAGAGGCTCCGTCCGTGACTTCGAACATTCCGGGGGCACTGCTTTATTTTGCTGTGTTTGGCGTCTGGTTCTTCTCCTTCTTTTTCCCGATGGCGTCGTTTGCCCCGTGGGAACGCCTGCGCTCCGGAACGCGCCGTGTAGAAATGAAGGACAAGAAGAAGTCCGCAGCCAAGTCCAAGAAGAAAAAATAACTGGGCCGCGTACAGAGGCTGCTTCTGGAAAGCAGGAATCTGCGACCGTTAGGGAAATTTGAGTAAGGCCGTTGCGGCCAGCAACTTTGAGAATGATTTGAATAAGGGAAAGCCCCGTGCAATGCACGGGGCTTCATCATATATAAGGAGTATTGGTGACGGTTACTTCTTCTGGAGCGGGGTATCCTTCAGGATTTCTTCGACCAGGTTCTTCATGTTTT